>VXPE01000050.1 GCA_009839745.1 Candidatus Poribacteria bacterium | reverse complement strand
TTGCCTGTTTCATGATTTCAAGGTCTTCAGGCGAGATTGTGCCTACAAGTTTAAGTAGATTTTCCCCCGGGTAACGCTTTGACAGTTCACCCGAAAGTTCTAACGCAAAATCCAAAACCTGTTTCTGTTGCAGGGGAGTGAGTTTTTCTATCTGTTCCAAAAGTTCTGTCTTTAAATTCTCCATTGTGTCGCCTCCTTTTTGATGAGCGGATGTGGTTTCTGTGCTTACCAATTTCTTGAAAAGATTTTATCACAGGTGGTATGAGAAAATCAATGCTTTTTGGTATACTGTCCTTGTGATAACGATGTCATTCCACATCCTTCCTCAATTGTCTGCTTCATGATTTCCAAGTCTTCCTTCGAGATTGTCCCTACAAATTTAAGCAGTTCCTTTCCCGGTGTGCCTCTTATCGGTTCCCCTAAAAAAGAGAGAACGGAATTTAAAATCTGTTTCTGTTGCACGGGCGTGAGTTTGTCTAATCGCTGGATAATTTCTTGAATAGTCGTTGGTTTTTCCATCGTGCCGCCTCCTTTTTTGGATAATCACAAGATGGGTTCTGACCTTCATGGATTTTGCTGTGGATAGTTTACCATCAACCTCATCCAAAAATCAATAGAAGAGTCGGACTGAAAACAGTGAGGTCTGCGAACCGTATCTCTCGTTCACGAAGGCGTAATCTAAACTAATATTGCCGCGCTGGTAACCAAATCCAGCGGTGGGTCCACCGCCGAAACGCCATCCCAACCGCAGCGCGAATTCACCGTATCTTATATCATTTCGGTACTCACATCCGATAAGCGGGACACCGTTAGCGATCTCAAAAGCCGCTAACACAGCCTCCAGTTGTCTGTAGCGTGCCCCTGAGCCGAAATTGACGCTTACCGCAGCACCGATACGCCATTCACGGAGCAGCGACTCACTGTAGGTGGTTTTGGAGGGTGTCTCTTCAAGTCGACGATACGACAGGTTCGAGAACAGATTCGGGAAGACGATACCGATTCTAACCATTTCCCTCATAAAGTCATACTGGATGCCGAGATCAGTGCCCCATCCTGTTCCGCGCCCTAACGGCATCTGATCCAAATTGACCGAAGTGCTAAAGTATTTGGCATTAAAACCGATATGTAACCGCTTCCATATACGGGTTGCGAGAGACAGCATCACAATCCGTTCTTGAGAGATCCCTTCTGTATCGCTTGAGTTTAGGAGTGCTGCACCGAGGGTGTGTCCTTTCCGAATTGGGTGTGCCACGCCGACGAAACTGTAACCTAATACACCGTGCAGATCGAGGTAACTGACACCGATTTCGGGAGTCCGTAATCGTGCCAAACCTGCGGGGTTCCATATCAGTGCGCTGGTATCCTGTGTTGCTGCCGAGTACGCGCTGCCCATCCCCGCGGGTCCCGCCATGAGTTCGATATTCTCGAACGCCGCCTGAACCGATCCATTCAGCAGCAAAATTAGCATTAACAGCAGACATCGGAAGCGTTTAATAGTGGAATGGAGGGCGTAATTCGTGTTTTTCGTCCGTCTGTCTCCTTGGAGTCTTAGTTGTGTGGCGAAGCAAAGATTATTGTATCAAAAACGGCGGTTCTTTGTCAATCAACGGCGTTCATGAATTAGGGTTATTTAGTTTTAAGAAATTATCGAAGTTCTCGTCTTTTTTTACGGTCCGGTGCGGTTTGGTGAAGTTTCAGAAAATATCTCGGTAATTTGATATTTTCTCCAGACCCGGTAGGTGCGGTTTCTAACCGCACCGGGTATCGTTAGGAAATTACCGATTTAAATAATTAAACTTCATTAACCCCACCATAGGGATCAATTTAGGGATTTTACAGTGCTTTAGCAGTGATGAACATGCTGAAGAAACACCCAAGCAAAAACCCCTTACACGTCTTGGGACTTCGATCGAAAACGCTCCTATAGACATAAACTCCCTATCGGACTCAGGATGTTTATAGAAAACGGTTCTCTCAGGATTCCCAGCCCTGTAAGGGCAATATGTTTATAGAAAGCGGTAGCATTGTCTATTTTAGCCCTGTCAGGGCGATATGTTTATACGCTATACTCAGCAGTTTCGCATTCAAAAACATAGTTCATATCATCAGCAATCCCAAAAAGATAAAGAAGTTCAACATATGCTTCACCAAACCTCTTTGTTCAATGAGGGTATTCTTGATTCTTAATCAACTGTGCAAGAGCATACAATTGCGAATGAGAATATGAAAAAGCCGAAACACCTTCTAACTTTGATAAATATATCGACGCTACAGACATATCGCCCTTACAGGGCTGAATAGGGTGGGGTCCCTTCTTCTATAAACATAGCGTTCCTACGGAACTCAAGAGGTTGAGACACAATGCCCCCCATAGGCATCACGTGTTAAACCTAAGGCAGTGCTAAATTGACACCTATGGTGCGGTTAGAAACCGCACCTACCGGACCGGGGGATCAAAACGCGTAAAAAAACGGAAAACTAAATGACCCTATTCATGAATCAACGGGATTTTGAAGGTAATTATAGTGCAGAACAACTAACATTACAGTTTTTCCATACGCAATCATCTTGAGAATTAGGAAGTTTTTTGACAAATGCATGTGATTTTTAATGTTCCGTTCAACCCAGTCTATACGCTGGTTATGTAAACCGACTACCCGTTCAATTTGACATAATCCTACTATGAATGGTATACTATAAGGATTAGCGCGTGTATTTGATATTTCAGCCATTCACGATTGCCCCTTTTTGTGCATGCTGAAGCAAGAAATTGCCCCATTTCGTGCGAAATTTCACGCTTGAGATAGAAAATGGAATGGCATAGAAATTGCTTATCTGTTATTGTGAGCTGACAGCGATTTTGAGGAGGAACCTTAATGTTTTTATTTAAAAATGTACGAATAAGTCTTGCGAGTTTTATGGCGGTCTTTTTACTCACAGCACTACCCGGTTTCGCTGATATTGACCCAAAGAATATCAGGGGAATGTGGCTTTTTGACGAAGGGAAAGGTGGTGTCGCCATTGATTCGTCAGAACACGGAAACGATGGCGAGATTCATGGCGCAAAATGGGTAGACGGGAAATTCGGGAAAGCCCTCGAATTTGATGGTGCCAGCAATTGGGTGGAAGTTCCGCACTCAGACGCTGTCGCGTTTAAGGCGGGTGTCTCGTTCACGATTACCCTCTATTACAAAGGCAGCAAGGTTGGCGGCTCACTCGTCGGTAAAAACTATGAGGATACATCGCAGGCAGTGCCGTGGTATCTTCTTTGGGACAATGGATCTAAGAACACCGTGAGTCTCTATTTGCGTGATAGTGCCTCGACAAGTTTTCCTTGCCACGGCACCACGATTGTCGCCGATGAGAAGTGGCACTTCATCGCCGGACGCGCCGATGCTTCCAGCGGCAAGTCCTCAATATGGGTGGATGGCAAAATGGAAGCCGAGATTGATTTCAACGAAAAAGATGGATACGGCACCAGTGACGGCGTGTTTCACATCGCAAGACATTATGATCGGTATACTGAAGGTATTATTGACGATGTTGCCCTCTTCGATGTTGCTTTGGAAGAGGAAGATATGAAAGAACTCATGGACAATGGCGTTGAAACCGCGGCTGCGGTTGAACCCGTGAACAAGCTAACAACGACGTGGGGCAGAATAAAAAACAGATAAACACATAGGAAAAATTATGAGACCTATACACACGCTTGCTTTGGTATGCCTGCTGCTCGCAGGATTGAATTGTGGAACAGAAAACCCTGTTAAGGAAACGGTAGATACTTCGGCAGTTGAGACGCCGACAGGGACGCTACGTGGAGAGGTGCTACCTATTGATGGGGTATTGATTCAAGTGCGTTTACTAAGAGATGGGCAACTCTTAGCGCAAACTGAGGCGCAGGCGACTTATGAACTGACATCAATTGAAGCTGGAAACTACACGCTCCAAATATCGGCAAAAGGGTATGAAACCAAAGAAGTAAATGTCACTGTCACCTCTGGACAAGTCGTCTCGCTGGATAAGGTCGCACTTGTGGCATTGGCGACTCCGGTTTCGCACCTGCGCGGTATATTAACGGATAAAGCAACAGATGAACCGCTCGGTGCAGTCAATCTCCAACTCACTGATAAATCAGGCAAAGTTTACGAAGCACTGACAACAGGAGCGGGTATTTTCACCTTTGAAAACCTTCCTGTGGAACAAGCCTTCACCTTAGCGGTCGCACCTGCGGGTTACGAAAAGACCGAAGTCCGCGTGCATCCGATACCTGCGGCGGAGACCTTAGAGCTACAGGTTCAACTGACTCGGCGGGCTGAACCCGAGAAGTTGGATCCAGGTCGAGGCTTAAGCACTGGAAGTCAGGCACCCGCCTTTGAATTACCCGATGGCGATGGCAAATTACACGCACTCGCTGATTATGTCGGAAACACGAACGTAGTGCTGGTGTTTTACCGCGGCGGCTGGTGACCGTTCTGCAGAGGGCAACTCGGAGAGTTGCAAAAAAACTATGCGAACATTCGGGCGGCAGGCGCGGAACTCATCGCTATCAGTTCCGATGATGAAGGTGATACCAAAAAGACAGTCCAAGGCAGTGGACTTGAATTCCCTGTCCTCTCGGATAAAGACAGAGCGGTCATCAGTGCCTACAACGTCTTGGATCCTGGGAACAATAGGATAGCACGTCCTGCATCCTATGTCCTTCGCAAGGATGGGACAGTCGCTTGGAAATCTATTGACGGGGTAGCCGTGCGTGTGCCGACCGCGCAGATTCTCACGGAATTGGGGAAACTTTGATGAAACCTTACGACACCGTTATAGAAGAGATTATTGCCGACAGCCAAGAAGCTGCACGGCACCGAGATACGCTTGACCGCCGACAATTCTTAACCCGGCTTGCTACGGGTGTTGGCGGCATCGGTGGCGCACTCAGTACACTTCCGGCGTTCGCACAGTTGAGTAGTGGACAGTTACAGCCCGATACCACGACAACAACGCCTCTCACGCCTGTCGTTGAGGCGGTGAGTCAAAACGTCTGGGATGGCGATCGGCTCGATGAGGACGCTGTCAGTGAACTGATTGATCAGGCGATGATGAAGTTCACTGGACGTGCTTCTGCGAAGGAGGCATGGCGAGATATCGTTCTACCCGACGACATCGTCGGCATAAAAATCAACCCGCTCGGTGGACCGCAATTCAGCACACATCCTATCATTGTTGATAAGATTGTTGAAGGGGTATATGGCGCGGGTGTCCTCAAAAAACAAATTATTATCTGGGACCGGTTTGAAAACCATCTCTTGAACGCTGGTTACCCCATCAAACAAGATGAAGGCGCAGTGCAGACTTTTGCCTCTGATACAGAAGGGGTCGGGTATGACGACGAAGTATTTTACGAAAGTGAAAAAGACAGCGTTAACCGCCGAGAAAACGAAAGCACTCGCTCCCGGTATTCCCGAATCGTTACGCAGCATGTTGATGTGTTGATTAATGTTCCGGTTTTGAAACACCATGAAATGGCAGGGATCAGTGGATGTTTAAAGAACCTCGCGTTTGGCAGTGTTGATAACACACGCCGGTTCCATGGAAAACCGATCTATTGCAATCCGGCTATCGCCGAGATTTTAGAGCATAAGGTCCTGAAAGATAAACTCGTCCTCAATATCGTTGATGGACTGGTTGCATCGTTCGACCGAGGACCGACATATCACGCCGAAAGCGCCTGGAAATATGGCAGCCTCTTTGTCGGCGCAGATCCGGTTATCCTTGATGTCCTTGTCCTTCAGACTGTCAACCAGAAGCGCGAGGAGTTGGAGTTGGGGTCTGTGTCTAAATTAGCAAACCATATTAACACAGCGAGTGTCCTCGGTTTAGGCACAAATACACTTGACCAAGCCGACCTCCGGAGAGTTGAGATTTAACCATGAAATACGTACAGGTTCGTCTGTTTTCCCTTCTGATTCTCTTCTGCATCGCGATCACCCTTTTTCAGGCGACAGGATGCACAGTGACGTTCACGCAGAGCGATACGCTCCACCTCAGTCTATCGGAACCAGCGGAGGGAACGATGGACATCGTCGCCGAGTTTGAAGCAGGTGAGGCTGATAGTGTCGCCGGTGATGTGACGCAGAAAGCAGGGAGTGTGTGTGCAGGTGGGGCGTGTATTATCTATTAACAGGTTTCTGATCGTGCTGCAGTGCTCGCTTTGAAGACAGCATTATATGTGATTCTGAATCTCTTTAAGACTTCAGGGATTGTTTTGAAATCGCTAAATGCCATGGGTTCTCCCTCTTGTTTAAATCGTAATGCAAAAAGGCGGGTTGATGAACCCGCCTGTGGAGAATGCTACTGATCCGATTTAATTTCGCCCCAGGTTGTCGTTAGACTCCCAGCGGGGTCAACAGGAAGTACACCTTCTTCGAGGAAGATCGTCCACATGAGGACTGGATCTCCGATGACCTCATCAATACCGAGCAACTCCACTGTTCCTGCCGGATGCGGTTCATTGGATTTGTAGATAAAATACTCGGTTGGGGCGTGCGGAGCGTCCAACATGAGGATTTCTTCAGTATCCGTATATCCCTTTGTAAACCAGCCTTTCGGATCCTGTCCACGGTCTTCTGGACGTGTATGTCGGCTATCCCAGGCTTGGTAGATATAAGCCGGCCGGTCGATTTCAAACGTGAGTCGGTAGTCCTGTCCGCCGGGACAGTCTGCTGACGTGGAGACCTGCGTGAGTCCACGAAAGTCTTTCGGGATATTCGTAATCGTATAGTCCCTATCGTGGAAAAATTTTCCACCCTCTTCCAACTCGACGGCTTTATAAATCCCGCCCTTGTTATCCTTTATTTCTGTGACCACCACTGGATCGGCAGCGAAGGCACTTAGTGCGACTGCGATACAGAGTGCTGCGATACAAACATAAGTCAGTTTCATCTTTGATGCTCCTTTGTTATGGGGTTGCCAACTTCTTGAAACTTGAAAAAAAACAACATTTGTGTCATACTTATGATTATACAACAATTTTTCTCAATTTACCAAACAAAACGAATTTGCGCGGAGCCAGCAGGGAATCGTCCCGCTTTGAAAGTCCTTCTCTTTAGACTTAAAAGGTCCCGACCCAGGCGCGAATTAACTGAAAACCTGCCCGGAACAGAGTGGCGGGCAGCCCAGGAGGCCATAACTAAAAAAATGGTTGAACACATCGTTCTATTGAAGTTAAAATCAGGGATTACCGAAGCACAATTGGAAACTTTGTCCGATACGCTATTGGGAATGGCTGGTGAAATTCCCGGCATTGAATCCATAACTGCTGGCACGAACAACAGTCCTGAAGGTAAGAGTCAGGGGTATGCATACGGTTTTATCGTGCGTTTTACAGACGAAGCGGCACGCGACGCATATCTGCCACACCCGTTTCACCGCCAAGTCGCGAGCGAACACATCCGTCCACTTGTTGAGGATGTCCTCGTTTTCGATTATACCGCACCCCAATAACCAAAGTGTGTAGGGGCGAGGTCGCCTCGCCCGTCCAGAAAGCGGATATACGGAAAAGAACTAATTAACCGGAACTCACCTAACCGAACCGCAAGGAAAATTTAAAAATGAGTTTGAACATAGTCGTCGTTGTTTCAGATACACTGCGAACCGCATATCTCAGTCCTTATGGCAACGATTGGATTCATACGCCAAATTTAGCGAGATTTGCTGAACAGAGCGTCAGATTTACGAACGCCCACCCGGAATGCTTACCGACAATCCCGACGCGCCGCACCTTACACACCGGTAGACGTGCGTATCCATTCAGCACTTATACCCCCGTGCCGTGGGACAACGTTTATACGCCGGGTTGGCAACCTATGTCTTCCGATGAACCCGCGATTGCTGAATCGCTTGTCCGGAACGGGTATCATACCGGTTTCTTCGCCGATGTGCCGCATTATTTCGTGCCGGGCATGAATTTCACGCGCGGGTTCCAACAATGGGAATTCGTCCGCGGTCAAGCCGAAGACAGGTACCGGGGGGCTGCCCACGCCGATCCTGCACTGGTCTCCCGCTATCGCGGCAATCCAGAACGTATCCGTGCCCATATCGTGAACGTCCAACCTGAACGTCCAGAGGAGACGTGGCACGCCGCGAGGTTGTTCCGCTCCGCAATTGAATTCGTTGAACACAATCATCAGAATACGCCGTTTTATCTCTATGTAGATAGTTTCACACCGCACGAAACATGGGAAGCACCCATCCACTACTACGACCTCTACGGTAAGCGCGAAGATCGTGAACCGATCTGTCTCAATCTACCCTACGGTTCGCTCAACGACGCTGAACTTGAGGAACGGTTGCCGAGTGTTAAAGCCAACTACGCCGGCTTGGTGACGCTCGTAGATACTTGGTTCGGAAGGTTAGTAGATACCATTGATCGGCTCGGACTCCGTGAGAACACACTCATCGTTTTCCTCGCGGACCACGGGACGAACTTCGCAGAGAATCCAGACAAAGCCACCGGAAAACCGGCGAACTTTATGTATCCGGGCACGATGGACATTCCTATGATGGTGAGCCACCCGTCTGGTGTAAATGCTGGCACGACGTGTGATGAATTCGTCTATACGCTTGATGTGCCTGCTACCGTTATGGCAGCTAGTCAAGTCGAACCCGCTGGCGAGATTCAAGGACAGAATTTGCTTCCACTCGTTGAGGGGAAAAGCGGTTGGACATCGCGTGAATATCTGACCTGTCGCTATGTCAACTCCGTTTGGTATAAGGATGCGAGGAGTTGGTATTTCTCCAGCGTCGACTTCGATCAGGATGTCCGGCTATTCGACCTTGAAGCAGATGTCGCCTGTCAGCATAACATCGCTGACCAAGGTGCCGATCGGATCGCCCTTGCAAAAGAGCGGATCTTGGCGGATGCAGGTGGCCACTTGCCTCACTATAAACGCCAAGGCAGAACGGATGCCCTCGGCAGACCACAATTCGCAGAAGCATAGTTTTTGGGAAAAGGATGACCAATGCAGACCCGTTTCTCCCGACTCAGCCATCACCTATACGTTTATCATGGGCATATTAACATGGGTATTCTCCGAGATGGTGCCCGCGCGCTCCTCATTGATCCGAGTGGCACTACGCTCCGCACTACACTCTCGGATCTCGGAATCACCGACGTTGAACAGATTCTGTTTACGCATCACCATCGCGATAGCACAGCAGGCTTCCCGATGTCTGATAATGTTCGCGTCGGAATTCCAGCGAAAGAGGCGGCGTGGTTTAGCGGGGTCGAAACCTTTTGGAACGATCCGCAATATCGATGGCATCTCTACAATTACCGTCCGCACAATCTCATGCTCGCCAACCCTATCCCTGTGACGGATACGTATGCTGAGGGTGCGCAGTTTGAATGGGGACCGGCATCCCTGACAGTTCTTGAAACACCGGGACATACCGATGGAAGTGTCACCTATCTCATTGATGTTGATGGAGAGCGATTCGCCTTTTCGGGTGATCTCATTTATGACGAGGGGCAATTGTGGGAGCTTTACAGTTTGCAAAAGGGACAGCAGACGAGCGACTATCACGGTTTTCTCGGTGCCCGCGACGCGTTAACGGAGAGTCTTGAGAAAATCCGAGGGGCATCACCAACGACACTTGTTCCCACGCATGGGGTTGTTATGGACAGTCCAGACAGGGCAATCGATGAACTCCTACAGCGGGTGGCACACTGTTACGATAGATACGTCGCAATCTCCGCCCTCCGACACTACTTTCCAAAACTCTTTGCTGAATTTGAGGGACGCGCGGGACACATGCCTATTCGAGAGGGAAAGCTACCCCCCGAATTCCTCCGCCATTTCGGCACAACCTGGCTGATTATCTCCGAAAACAGTGAGGCGTTCGTGATGGATTGCGGCTCACCGAATGTTATCAAACAGATCCAACAATTACAAGCAGACGGTGAAATGTCGGAGGTTACCCAATTTTGGATAACACACTACCACGATGACCATGTTGACGCTATCCCTGAGTTTCAAGCGACCTTCCGTTGCGAAACGATAACGGATTCGGTTGTCGCGCGAGTGATCACAAATCCGAGCGGTTTCCGACTTCCATGTATTTCGCCTTCGGTTACCCGGGTCGATCGCATTACCTGTGATGGAGATTCTTGGCAGTGGAATGAGTTCACAATGACGGCATACCATTTTCCAGGACAGACCTATTATCACGGTGGATTGCTCGTTGAGGGACGCGGGGTTCGGATGTTTTTTGCAGGGGATTCCTTCACGATGGCGGGAATTGATGACTATTGTTCAGGCAATCGGAATTTGCTCGGCAAAGATGCCGGTTACGAAAAATGTCTGCGGCGTATTCAGCAGCTCAAACCGACGCATATTTTTAACTGCCATGTCGATCCAGCCTTTGATTTTACGGATGCTGAGATTCAGTGTATGCTGGACACACTCGCCGAACGTGAAAAATGCTATACTGAACTTTTTCCTTGGGACCACGCCAACTACGGCATGGACGAACATTGGGTCCGGTGTTATCCTTATGAACAGGAGATTGTGCTTGGAGAAACGGCACAGCTCCGCGTGGAGATAACGAACCATTCTTATGAACCACGCACAGCAATTGCCCAGCCGATCCTGCCGAGTGCATGGAATACGGAACTTTCTCCCGCAGAAACAACAATTCCAGCGAGATCAGACGGACACATCGATTTTTCCGTTCCAATTCCACCCAGTGAGTGGGAGGGGTTTGTAACCCAGACAAGCAGAATTGTCATACCTGTGGACATTACCTATGGCGAGCGTCCACTCGGTCAATTTCGAGAGGCAATCTTCGTTCTGACAGGAGATTAGAAATCCATGCTAAACTTATCGCATTCAACCATCGACATCGCTATTACCTGTAGCGACTTTGAAGCGTCACTCGACTTTTATCACAACAAGTTGGGACTTGAGATCGTGCTGGAGTTGGAAATTCCAGATGACCTCGCACGCGGTGTCGGACTTGCGCCAACAGGCTTTCGCCAGGTCCGGCTTAAAGCCGGTAACACATTGTCCTCGGATGCCACACGCGCATCCGTTCTGAAGCTGATGGATATTGAATCACCACCGCCGACACCAGCAGATGGATTCTCAGCGGGTGTCCGCTGGCTTACCTTTTTTGTAGAGGATATTCAGGAAACCGTTGATGCCTTAAAGCAGAAGGGTGTTGAATTTCTATCTGAACCGATAGGCGCGCCGGACGCAGTCGGTGTTGCGTGTGCGAAGGACCCGGACGGCATTCTGGTTGAATTGGTCCAAATATAAGACTATTTCTAACGGATGAATTGCCTGAAGTTGATCTGGTAGTGGTCCCTGTTAAGTTTGGCAGCGTACTTCTACTCACCAATCTCACTCCACACCGCTCCATTCCGAATGTCAGTTATCAGGTCCGATGGAGTGTTGATTCCCGCTATCAGGACGCGGCGAACCAGAAACCCGCTCGTAATGGAATGGAGAGCGGTCCAGGAGCAAAAAATTAAAAATGCGTAATTTCAAACGATTATCCCCATTTTTTGTTATTCTGATCTTTCTGATAAGCGGAGCCACACCTACAACCGATCCTCAAACAGCAAGTTTTGGCTTGCAAGCTACGCCAAAAGAGAAACCGCAAGAAGTCGAACTCCGAGGCAAAATCGTCTGCTTGGCGGAGGAGATGCACACGCACTATGCCGTAGAACTCTTGAAAACCCGCGATCCTCTATACGGTGTCAAGACCGAGGATGGACGATACTATACGCTTTTACCGACATCGCTGGCGGAGGCGCTCTTTGTGGATGAGCAGCTCCATGAGAAAGATCTGATTCTCAAGGGTCGCGTCTTTCCCAACACGCAACTATTGGAAGTCATCCGGTTTTATTCTGTCAAAGATGGTGTGATACATGAACTCTATTACTACTGCGATATATGTTACATCCGAGCGGTTGCCCCCGGGAATTGCGATTGCTGTCAGGCACCGGTTGTGCTTATTGAGAAACCGCTAAATGTCGATTCTACGATACCCTCGCCGTAGACAGATTTTTTGTGTCTCATCAAATCGAATCGATTTTCAGGAATAATTTCTTTACGACTTACGCAGGTCGCTCTTTTGTAGCATAACCTGTTAGGTTGTGCCCTGAAAACACTTGTGATTCTTGAGCGTTTCTCCTCTAATGGAACGTCATATCGTCAAAATTGCGTAAGTCTTGTTCTTTATACACAGCTAACGTGCCAATTTTATGCACCTTTGCTACTCTAAAATTGTGTCTTTAACGGGAAAAAAGCTTCTCTTTCCGAATGTCTGATCTCGAACGCACGTTCTAACCGTATAAGGAGAAAACTATGTTCGCAAAATGCAGGTATTTGCAATGGGCTCTTA
The DNA here is from genome assembly GCA_009839745.1 of Candidatus Poribacteria bacterium. Lineage (NCBI taxonomy): Bacteria > Candidatus Poribacteria > Candidatus Poribacteria bacterium. The sequence goes on along the minus strand of VXPE01000050.1, from coordinate 58,590 downwards.
TCCTTTTCCTCGTTGGTGCCGCTAACAGTTTTGCTGGAAATTGGGAACAGGTATCCGAACTGCCAACATGGAGAAGAGGCATGGCAGCCGCTGCTGTGAATGGTAAAATTTATCTGACCGGCGGTTTCGATCACCATAAAAATTTAGGGGGTGGTGCCCCTGCACTTTCAACGGTAGATGTCTATGACACACGGACGAACACATGGCGGAAAGCTGCAAGTATGCCGACAGCGCGGATTTCTGCCAGAGCTGCCGTTTTTTCCACCGACATCTATGTATTTGGCGGCAGAGAGGAGATGCGTGGGGAATACACAAAAATCGTTGAGATGTATGACACACGCACCGATACATGGGTCAGGAAACGGGATATGCCAACGCGCCGTAAAGGGTTCGTCACCGCTGTCGTTGACGGGAAGATATATATCATTGGCGGGAGCATCCAGAACAAAAAACTCGGCAAACGGGAAGCTACAGGTCTTGTTGAGGTTTACGATCCTTTGATCAATAAATGGGAGAAACGGACGAGTATGCCGACAGAACGAGAATGGGCGAAGGCTGCAGCTGTAGACGGTAAAGTTTATGTGCTCGGCGGTGAACTTTCGTTCGCGGGACCCCTTGGTGATCGTCTTGTTAATGCTATTGAGGCATATAATCCGAAAACCAACACGTGGCGTAAACGCCCTGATATACCGATGCCGAAATGTTGGTTTGAAACCGCTGTCGTCGATAATGAGATTTGGACAATAGGCGGCTACGATCCGAACAATGGGTTTAGACATATTGATGCTGTAGATATTTATAATCCAACAGTCAACAAGTGGCGCAAAGGACAACCTCTAACGATCCCAAAATCAACAACGGCGGCTGTTGTGAATGGTACCATCTATCTCTTGGGAGGTTGGTTAGACAGCAGAAACAGTATATTTTCGCCAATCGTTGAGGCATATGACACCGGCTTTCTGGCGGTGAACCCAAAAGGCAAACTTCCGGGACGCTGGGGGGAACTCAAGAAACAGACCGCAAGGAATAATTAAAAGATGGAAAAACGACCTAAAATCGCTGCGATTGCGACGATTTATCATAAGTACTCGCACACGCAGCACATCGTCGATCGGTTCTTGGAAGGCTACGGCTGGAACAGCCGACATCATCACCCACCGATGGATCTCGTCTCTCTTTTCGTTGAACAGGTTAAGGACAACGACCTCAGTCGCGAACGACTGGAACGTTTCCCGTCAATGAAGGGGTATCCCACCATTGCGGAGGCACTCACCCTCGGCGGTGAGGAACTCGCAGTCGACGGTGTCCTAATTATCGGTGAGCATGGCGAATATCCCACCAACGAAAAGGGACAACGTCTCTATCCACGCTATGAACACTTCATGCAAATCGCTGAGGTCTATGAAAAAAGTGGTCGCGGCGTGCCAACTTTTAACGACAAACATCTCTCATGGAACTGGGAGTGGGCGCGCGAAATGTACGACATCTCTCAATCTATGGGCTTCGCGTTTATGGCAGGCTCATCCTTGCCGGTTACGTGGCGCACACCTTCTATTGACATGCCGCTCGGTGTCCCTGTCTCCGAGGCGGTATGTGTCGGATACGGGGGTGTGGACAGTTACGACTTCCACGCTTTAGAGACGTTACAGTGTATGGTAGAGCGGCGCGAAGGTGGTGAAGGTGGGGTCAAATGGCTACAAGCGTATCGCGGTGATGCGTTCTGGGAGGCACATCACACCGAATGCTGGTCGCGGGAACTTTTTGAAACGGCGCTCTGTCGGAGTCATACCCTCACACCCTCACGTCAGGGGTTTAACAACCCGTTTCCAAATCTTGATGAGTTGAAGGAGATCGTGAAAGACCCGATAGCGTATCAGTACGAACACGAAGACGGACTCACGTCTACCATGATTCTGATGAACGGGTTGGTCCAAGATTTCAACTTTGCCGCTTATATCGGGACGGACAACGAGATTCTTTCGACACAGATGTATCTCCCGATGCCACCCGCACGGACGACCTTGGCGAACTTCTTCTCGCCGCTGGTTAACAATATAGAGAAAATGTTCCTGACAGGTGAGGCAACCTATCCCGTTGAACGCACACTCTTGACAACGGGGCTTGTTGCGGCAGGTGTTGACAGTCTCTTTACGGAGGGCACGCCGCAGGAGACACCGCATTTAGACATTGCGTATCAACCCACTAAAGAATCAACTTTCTGGAGGACCTGAGGTTATGGAAACAAAAAGGATTGCCGTTATCACGACTATCTACCGTTACCTATCGCATGCGCAGCATTTTGCAGATCGGTTTCTTGTTGGTTATCCGAGACAGGGCAGATGGCATCGTCCCAATATGAAAGTCGTTTCCCTGTTTGTCGATCAGAAACCAGAAGGTGACCAAAGCCTTGACCGTGCCAGAGAGTTCGGTTTCTCTGTGTACCCTACGATTGCCGAAGCACTGAGGTGCGGTGGCGATAAACTCGCTGTGGATGCGGTTCTTTCGATTGGTGAACACGGCGATTATCCGAACAATGAGAAAAACCAGGTGCTGTATCCACGTTATGAATTTTTCAAAGCGTGTGTCAAAGTCTTTGAGGAAGATGGACGTGCCGTGCCTATCTTCAACGACAAGCATCTCTCCTACAGTTTTGAAAAAGCAAAAGAGATGGTGGACGATGGGCATCGTCTCGGTTTTGGGGTGCTCTCGGGTTCGTCTTTACCCGTCACGTGGCGGTTACCGGATGTGGAATTGCCGTTGGAATGTGAGATAGGGGAGGCACTCATGGTAGGTGTTGGAGGCTCGGATCCGATGGACTACCACGCCTTGGAGGCGATGCAATGTATGATAGAACGCCGAAAAGGAGGCGAGACAGGGGTCGCTGCTGTCCAATTAATAGAGGGTGAGGAGGTCTGGAAGGCAGGCAAGGACGGACGCTGGTCTATGAAATTGTTGGAAGCGGCACTTTCGAGAAGTGATACGCCGTGCGGTTTAACGGATGAAGACGGTAGAACACAAGATATGATCAGTAATGGTGAAATCTACCGGCTTGTCGAAAACCCCGCTGCCTATTTCATTGAATATAACGATGGGTTGAGGGCAACGTTGCTGATGCTCAATGGTGCGGTGCGGGATTACTGTTTCGCTGCGAAACTAAAGGACGCACCCGTGCCGGTGTCAACGCAGTTTTTCTTAACGCCAACCCCGAACGTCACCTATTCTGCATGTCTTATCGCCAAGATTGAGGAACTTTTTGAAACAGGTGTTGCACCATACCCGGCGGAGCGGACCTTATTAGTAAGTGGTACATTGGAGAGTTGTCTAACCTCGCGTATCCAAGGGCATGTCAGATTGGAAACACCGCATCTTAATGTCGAATACCGTGCCCCTGCGGAATCACAGCATGCGCGCCTTTAATCCGATCCTTCAATATGCCTCGGATTTTCTGTCTCAGTTTTTACGCAACACTGTGTATGAGCAGAGAAATCTGAAAAATGAAAACTTCAAAGTCCAAAACGACTAATTCCGTAAGAAAATGCGGCAGACAGGAAGCCCACCGCATAAATCCGCTTTGAACAATCTTGTGGAGCCGTTCAGAGATCTATTTCAATATTACCATTTTGCGGAGTGTGGATATGTCGTCGGTCTCCAACTGGTAGAAATAAATTCCACTTGCGACGTGTTCACCAAGGCCATTGCGTCCATCCCAATACGCCGCCCGCTCGCGATCGGTGTAATAGCCAGCCGCCTGCTGTCCAAGTGCCAACGTCCGGATCACAACGCCTTGTGCATTGTAAATCGTGATACGCACATCTGTATCCGCCCCCAATTGATACGGGATCCATGTTTCTGGGTTAAACGGGTTTGGATAGTTCGCGAGCAACCGCGTCTGATCCGGACGCAGTGTCGCAAGGAGCTGCTGTAGATAGTGTAACGTCCGCATCGCATCAGATGAATGATCACCTGTCCCAATCAATAGATCGATCTGTTCTTGGATACCTTCTATCTGTGCGGCACTCGGCTCTATCCCAACGTTTGTCGGTGCCTCCGCAGTGCCACTGGCAGGTATTGTTATTGAAGCTGAAGTATATCCACTGATGCTCGCTGAGATAGTGTGGGCGTCTGACGCGGTGGGTAATGTAGCGGTTACAACAAGAGACGACCCGATGCCAGCACGGATATGGACTCTTGCCGGGGCCGTAACGCCGGAGAGTTTCACCGTCAGCCCACCTTTTGGGGGATTGCCATTTTCCTCGGCAAATATCCGAATGAATTGCTGGTTCCCTATTCGTTCACCGACTAACGTGATTGTGAGGGTTTTCGATGTTATCGGGTCTGATAAACCCAACGGCGTTGTAGGTGGCGTGTTCGTCTGACTATCTTGATTATCTTGACTATCTTGATTATCTTGACTATCTTGGTTATCTTGACTATCTTGGTTATCTTGGCTATTCTGGCTATCAAAATGTACATGACCGTACACCGCGTGGACATGAACACCAAACGGGAGGTGTGAATGTTTTTCTCCCTCGTGAACATGGTATCCATCAGCCTCGTGGGCTGAATGAGGGAACGGCGTGCGTACGTGTGCAGAAAAGGATGCCGTTGGCGTTTCCGTTTCGGCTTGACGCTGCTGCGCCTCTGCAGCAGAATGTGTATGTGTGTAAGCAGCGTGGGTATGCTCTACATTGTTGATACTATTGACAGTGTGTGTATGCTGTATACCGTGCGTATGCGTGCCGCCGTCAGCATCGCTATGCTCATGATCTTCTCGTACAATGCTCGTCTCATGATTCGGTATTCCAGCATCAACAGCTCTGCCGTGTGTATGCACACTGTCCTGATGAAAATGTGTCCTTTCACCGAGGTGTTCAAGACCTGAAATTACATGGCTGTGCTGTATCGAACTCCCTCCATGTGTATGGGTGCCAGGATTTTCACGCTCACCATCTATCACGCCGCCATGCTCATGTTCAGGCATCTCCTGCTCATGTGCCTTGATCTTTTCGGCATCATCAGTGGCAGGCGTACAGTCTATCATGTTGCCATTTTCATCATGATAGTGAGACGTACCATCGGATGTGTTTAAACAGCTGTGTTTAACATCCTGAGTATGTGCTCTGTCGTCTTTGTGTGCTTCTGCAGCGGGTGTCAGCGTAATCAGAGCGATAATGAGTGTGACGGACACAAATACTTTATGTATAGACATCTGATATCTAAGGTTCTGAAACATTTATTTCCTTTCTTAATTTTTTCTGTTTGCGAGTGCTCTATAGCATCCGGATCGTTGATTTGATTTATTGAGCCGGTTCAGGGCGAGTTCCCTTTTGCCTACCTGATAGTCGTTAACGTATCAAGTTGGCGAGCAGTTACAGTGGAGTCACAAGGTTCTGTGCTTGCCTCCCACTAAAATTCCATGCCTTCTAATTTGAGATAGGCGGCGAGTTGCCTTTTGCCTGTCTGATAGCCGTGGTTGCCTCTCCCAATTTTCGTTTCGACGATATATTTCCGCTGATTGTGCGTGTAGAGTTGCTCATAAAAAACGGGAGGCGCGGCATCGCGCATGATTTGGAAATCCAACTGGATCGGGAAATAGGGTGAGTCTTGGGTTGCGAGGGCGTCAAGTGCTAATCGAAAAAAGGCGGTCTTGCCGGTTTGACGAGGTGCAAAGAGCACGACATATCTGCCCGCTTTGATGCGACTGATGAAATCGGCGACCTCTTCAGTGCGTGAAACAATATAGTGCTGCTCGGGACGAACACACCCATAAGTGCTAAAGCTTTTCATTTTCGGCTCCTCAACTGTTAGGTCCCTGATGTCTCGGCTGTGAGGGCAGAGGCAACCTGCACGAGGTCTCGGATGTCAACCACGCCATCCCTGTTAACATCCGCGCGGTGCTGTCCGGTTTTCCCGAAATGTGTTGAGATGAACGTGAGGTCTTGGATATTGACAGTGCCGTCTCTGTTAACATCTTCTGGGCGCTGGACATTCCATGTTCCCTCGCCTTGAACGAGTGTTGTGAATTCCGTGAGTGCCGATTTATCGTGGATCAAAGTTTGGAAGTCTGGGTCTTTGAAGAAATATCCGATCTCCGGTGTCTCTTTAATATAATCCACAGACTCCCTATCCATTCCAAACGTTCTGAGGAGTTCAGGGTGAGCCACCACGGTTTCGACCAACTCTGGTGTCAAGTGGTTCCGATTTTCAGGCACCTCCAGCCATTCTAAAATCTTCGGCACTGCTGTCTGAATTCTCGGTTGTTGAAAGGTCTTCCCGTATCTATCAAACATCTGTGTGGCGAGGCTCACCCGTGGATAGACGGTCGGCAGGAGTCTACTGCGTGTCGGAAGCGTGGTCGTGAAGTTCGCGGTATCCAGATAAATTTCAAAGAACATGCCCCAATTCTCCTGATTATCACTCACCTTGACCAAGAGGAGATTATTCCCAGCATTTAAATCTACACGAAACGTGTCTTGAATACCTGTTGTGCCTCTGTCGACATTGTTGATGTGGACGACTTTGCCGTTCAGCCAGACTTTGACGGCATCATCACTGCCGACACCCATCTGAACATTTCTCTGGGTGCGGCGTGAGACAACGTTAATCAAGGCATACACCGTATGGTAATCCAGATTCGGATTGCGACTGAGTCCTATCCTATTGACGACTTCGTTGACATTGTTAGAATAACATCCGAGAATCCAGAACAGGCAGTCCACAGTCGGGCGGATGTGCCCACGTGTCCATCGCAATTGTCCCACGGGTGTATGTTCGTTTATGCCGTATTCAGTGATGGACTGCTCGGTCAGAGCCCCTTGGCTGGTTACCGCGAGATAGTCGCTATGGATATTCGCGCCTTTCGTAAGCATCCACAGCCAGGGGCCCTCTATATAAGCCTCCACAGGATGGCAAAGAACACCTATAAATAAAGCGAAAAGACTTATCAGAACGCAGCTTGTGGGTTTGTTATACAGATTCATGAACATTGCTCTGTCAAAGGGGTTTCCTTGTAAAAAAACAGTGGAATGAAGCCGGTTAAAAGTGTTAGACAAAATCTAATACTTTGCTATAATGGGTATAGTATACTACACCCAATTATCATACGCAAGGATAACCACGCATGAAATTCAAACGCGAAGAAATTTTAGCGCAATTACGCAACAACATTGACGCAGGCAAGCCCATCATCGGCGCAGGGGCTGGCACAGGTATCTCCGCAAAGTGCGAAGCCGCGGGTGGCATTGACCTGATTATTATTTATAACTCCGGCAGATTCAGAATGGCGGGTAGAGGTTCCCTCGCCGGTATGATGCCTTATGGCGACGCGAACCAGATTGTCGTTGAGATGGCGAGCGAAGTGCTACCCGTCGTTCCAGACACACCCGTCCTCGCGGGGGTCTGTGGGACGGATCCATTTCGCTTGATGGATGTCTTTCTGAGTCAGATAGATGCGATCGGATTTTCCGGGGTACAAAACTTCCCGACGGTAGGGCTGATTGACGGCACATTTCGTCAACTGCTTGAGGAGACCGATATGGGATACGGACCCGAAGTGGAGATGATCCGAACGGCGCATCAGATGGGAATGCTCACCACGCCGTATGCCTTCAATGAAACCGAGGCAGAGCAGATGGCGGATGCGGGTGCGGATATCCTCGTCGCACACATGGGATTGACAACAAAGGGGTCTATCGGTGCGCAAACCGCTCTCACGCTTGCGGATGCCGCCAAACGGGTGCAAGCCATCCACGATGCCGCAAAAGGGGTTAACTCGGAGATTCTCGTTATCTGTCACGGGGGTCCGATCGCTGAGCCAGAGGACGCAACGGACGTTCTGGAGAACACCGAAGGGGTCGTAGGGTTCTACGGCGCGTCAAGTGCCGAGCGTCTCCCGACGGAACGCGCGATTACGGCGCAAATTGAAGAATTCAAGAAAATTCGGTTATAGTTCCGCGTCCATTCATCCGGTAGGCGCGGTTTCCAACCGCGCCGGTCTATCGGCGGTTTCTTTCTATCCGATAGATGTGTTTCCACATTGCCAACAAATGCTTACAACGGCACAACGCCGGCGTATTTAACACCTGTCAAATAGGCGATATCGCGTTCCGATGTTGTCAAATCGTCAGCGTTGAACTGATTTAAATGCGTGTGTCCACAGGCACGTGCTAACACCTGCATGAGGGACGCAGAGGCACCGAGAAACCGATTTAGCTGTTCTGCTGCGACTTCCACCTTGAGTCGAGAACGCAGATGCGCCTTCTGTGTTGCGATACCGACAGGGCAGTTATTGGTATGGCAGGCGCGCATCCCGATACAACCGATCGCCTGCATCGCTGAATTCGCAATCGCGACCCCATCTGCGCCGAGTGCCAACGCTTTGGCGAAATCAGCTGGTGTTCGCAAACCGCCGGTAATAATAAGCGTGACATCGCTGTTGCCAGTGTCGTCGAGGTATTTTCGTGCCCGCGCTAAGGCTGGCATCGTTGGGACTGAGATGTTATCTCGGAATAGAAGTGGTGCGGCACCAGTGCCACCGCCACGACCGTCCAAAATAATATAGTCCACACCGACGTGAAGAGCGGCTTCAATGTCCTTCTCGATATGTTGTGCGGAGAGCTTAAACCCGATCGGGATGCCCCCAGTCTCCTTTCGCACCAATTCAGCAAACTTTGCAAAGTCGTCTAATGTTTCCCAATCGGGAAACCGAGCGGGTGAAATTGCGGGTTCCCCTGGACGCAACCCACGGACGGCTGCGATCTCCGCTGTTACCTTGTCGCCTGGAAGATGGCCGCCTGTTCCCGTCTTTGCTCCTTGTCCACCCTTGAAGTGGAATGCCTGTGCGTGTTCCAGTTTATCGTAAGAGAATCCGAACCGTGCGGAAGCGAGTTCGTAAAAATAGCGACTGTTTGATTGCGCCTCTGCCAATAGCATACCGCCTTCACCGGAGCAGATGCCTGTGCCCGCCATCTCTGCGCCCTTCGCTAATGCGGTTTTCGCTTCAGCCGACAGCGCGCCAAAACTCATATCGGAGACAAAGATCGGTATATCAAGTTTTAGCGGTTTCTTCGCTCTCGGGCCGATCACCATCTCTGTCCCGACCGGTTGGTCATCAAGATGTGGTGTTTTGTGGAGTTGCGCAACAACGAACTGCAGTGCGTCCCAATTCGGTAAATTCTCCCGAAGCACTCCCATCGCCTCGGTTTGACCGTGGTGCCCGACTTTACGCAGTCCGTGGCGTGCCAATTCCTGAATTTGGGCGACGTAGGGTTCTTCTGAGGTGCCGTGGGTGTCTTGATACGTTCCCTGATACTCATCTCGATGATAAGGTTGTGGGTTCTGACCTTCCCACGCTCGGATTTCATCCCCGTCAACATAGACAGTATCGTCTTCTATCCATGCATTAAACTTGGCGAGACGTTCGGTGTTCTGATATTCGCTGATACCGGTATCGTAACGGTAATCCCAGTGGTGAACACCGCATATTAGGTTTTCGCCATCAATATACCCGTCTGCGAGCAAAGCCCCTCGGTGATGGCATCTCCCGTAAAGCACAGAAACTTCGTTGTCATACCGGATGACCACGAGATCGACATTGGCAACAAGAGCATAAGCCGGCTCGCGGTCGTTGAGTTCGCTGAGATCAGCGATTTTTGTTTTCGTCATTTTTATGGTTCCAGATAGTTTTCGTTGATATAGCGCGTAATCAACTCGATCTCTTCTTCTTCAAGGTAAAGCCCAATTTCTACCATCCGTGCTATGAGTTCGATTGTCTCCTCTTCAGAGCGAGGCGGATAGTCTTCAACATCGGTAATCGGATGACATTGAGAGCATCTGTCCTCGAAGAGTGCTTGCGCTTCTACTGCGTCATAGGTATCGGTTTCCGCGGTATCCGTTTCAACTTCTACATCCATTTCCATAGTGAAAGTTGCAATTTGGGCAGCTGCTTTCGCTTCGTCCGCACGCATCTGTTCTTGCCGTTGTTGCCGAGCCGAAGTTTGAATATCAGGTGTAATCGCGATGAGATACGCCGAGACCGTCCATTCCTCTTCTGTGTAAATGGGTTCACCGATCATTGGCTTTATCGCCATGCGGTTGACGAGACGGACCCAATCTGTGGGGGTGCGTGGTTTCGCGAGAATGGTGCGTAGGTCGTGGCAGACAACGCATTTGCGCTGTAACACATGCTGCCCCTCCCGCAATTTTCGTTTTGATGCGAGTTGGTCGATCGGTGCTGCTGTTGGCAATCCAGCGGTTTCAAGCAGCTTACGGGTTCGCGCGATCCCCTCATCGCTAAATGCCATTGTTTGTGTTCGCAATGCTGCTTCTCGGAATGTGAAAGGAACCGACAATCCAATCAATAGATAAGTGCAAATCAGCAGGGTCGTACCGATATACGGCATCGATTCCTCAAAGTGGCGGAAAAATCGAAGAATGGCGATCTTGACGAGGATTAACACGCCAATAGTGATACCGAGCATCAGGTGGGCGACGGTTCGTGACGGTAGTTCGACTTGGTAATTCCACAAGCGTGGCACCATGTGCCACATCATAAAGACGTAGAGGATCGCATACGCATAGCCGATGAGCCGGTGAAGCAGCATCAAGAAAGGGGGCGCGGCACTCGTCCGTGTCTCTTTGTCGAATGGGTAACCCCATAACTTAAACATTAAAAAGACAGAGGCGTTCGCGAGTCCAAGAAAAATGAGACCCAAGATTGCACTCGTTGAAGTAGACATTTTAAACTTTCCTTGCATGTAAATGAAACGGTTTGTTTCTTGATAGTTTTCGTCCTACACTTCCAAGGTCGGACGGTTTAATCGCGAATGATAGGGGGGTTCCATGACAGCGCGCTGGCGTTCAGTCGCCCATTCCGGTATTTCATAGGCGGGCACATACGCCATGTTACCTGCGGTATACCGGGTTAGAATGGAGCGGCGCGGATGTTCAGCAGTCCACGGGAGCGTTCCGTGTGTCACCGCCTCCGTGAAGATTAACACATCCCCAGCGTTGCAGACGAGCTGTCGTATGTGCTCTTGGTGTTCTTGGTAGAGCCGCATATTTTTCGGACACGGGTAGTTGCTCTTATGGCTTCCGGGTATAACGATTAATCCACCCGCTCCGGGTGGCACGTCCGTCAATTGGAATGTGACGACAGTCAAGCCGTTGTGCATGCGTCCATCACGGAAGATGTAGTACTGGTTCGGATCAAAACCGGGCCCCGAAGATCCATGAAAAATGAAGCCTTCTGCCCCTTTGTCCATTGAGAGCAGGAACATCTGATGATCCATACGGAATCCCTTTCCCAATATCTCATTGAGATAAGGAACGAGGGTCGGATGTGCGAGCATGTGTCGGAACGGATTGCACCACGGCTCTTCCCAGCCGAGCATGCCACCGAGTTCGCCTCTGCCTTGTTCACCTTTCAGTTCTGGGGAGCCGCCATCGAGCGTCTGGTCACGTGGACGGATACGCGCTTGGTCGCTATGTCTATCGATTGCTTCGTTGGCGAGGGCTACCTCTTCAGGTGTTAGCACGTTCTTGATAACAAGGTAGCCGTTCAGATCGAATAGATATTTTTCATCAGCATTCATGTTTTAATTTTTCCTTGCGGATAAGTAACGGTGTTCGTGCTTTGAAGGTTTTCGTGTTCGAGTCGCCTGCGCCGTTGTTGCAGGCTTCGGATTTGGTGCTATCCTAAGAAGGAACGGTGTTAGACGAAAACCTCTTAACTGAAAACTGACAACTATAGGCTTATACCGCGTAGGCAACAGAACCGTCCTCACGCAAAGGTGTCGTGCCGGTATTCATCGGTTGATAAGGGTTCTCCTCGATTAAACTGTCGTCAAGTTCAATACCCAAACCCGGAGCTTCAGGGATGGGAATGTAACCGCCTTCCCGCTGATACGCCACTTTGTAAACGGCGAAGTCTTCGGATTCATCACCTTTCGTATACTCCTGTGTGATGAAGTTCGGGATGCTCGTGTCTAAGTGAAGTGATGCAGCAGTAATAAGCGGTCCGAGGAAGTTGTGCGTGACAACCGCACTATGATACGCTTCCGCGAGTGCCGCGATTTTCTTGCAATGTGTTATACCGCCTGCCAAACCGAGATCCGGACGGACGTATTGCGGTCCGCCTGCCTCCAAGAGTTCACGAAATTCCCAGATACTGACATTGCGTTCGCCGATAGCGAGTGGCGTTGTCATCCGTTTCGCTAATTCCGCTTGCGTTGTAATCGTATCTATCTGGATCGGGTCTTCGATGAAATAGAGATTGAAGGGTGCCAGTGCGGATTCTAAGACGATGCTGTTCATCGGTGTCAGTTTCCGATGCACTTCAACAATCAGATCGAGATCCGGTCCACCGCCTTCACGTGCAGCAGCGACAATGTCACGGGCAGTCTTGACGAGTCGATCGACGGTCATATCTTGGAAACCACCGACCACTGGGTCAAATTTGAGTGCCGTGAAACCTTCTTCAACAGCCGCTTTCGCTGCGTCATACATCGTTTCGGGTGTGCTGCCGCCACCGAGAAGATGCAATCGAATCTTATCACGGCAGTTGCCACCTAACAGTTCCCAGATCGGGACACCGAAATGTTTGCCCTTGATGTCCCACAAGGCGATGTCCACCGCACTAATAGCACCGCTCAACGCGGTTCCACGAAACGGTCCCATGCGATAGAGGTATTGCCAGTGATGTTCAATCCGCAGCGGGTTCTGTCCGATGAGGTGTTTCTTAAACGTATTGATAATGCTATCAACGGCTTCTGGATACCCCCAACACGCTGTCTGTCCCACACCGCTGAGGCCCGTATCTGTATGGATCCGGATCACATAGCCGTTCCTGATAAAAAACGACTCAACCTTATCAATCTTCATGTAGCCCTCCTGAATTGGCTTTTATGTTACTGTGTTGCATTGTATCACGAGCACACGAATTTGACAATAGAGAAAACATGACAGTCGAATATCTCTGACTTCCAAATCAAACGGTTGACACAAATTTGTGCGCGTGCTAATATAATAGCAAATTTCGGAAACCGACAAACTGCACGCTTCAACGAGGAGGCACGTTATGACGATGTATCGAACTGGGATCGTTGGTGGGAGGCGGGGTGTACACCATGCCCGACGTTATGAAGGCATCGAAAATATGAAGGTAATTGCCATCTGCGAAATCGACGAGGAACGGTTAAAAATAGCGGCGGAAGAACTGAACGTCCCGGGTTACACAGACTACGTCGAGATGTTGGAAAAGGAGAAACCTGATATTGTCCATGCCGTCACAGAGCCGACGGTGCCACGGCATATCTGGGTAGAACCTGCCGCCGAAGCAGGCGTTAAGGCGTTGGTGATAGAAAAACCGCTCGCGCTGAGACCCAGCGAAGCAGAGGCACTCGCTGCCGCGTATGAGAAGACAGGTTTGAAAATTATCGTCAATCATCAACGGCGGTATCTACCTTTCGCTGAAAAACTGCTGGAGTTTTTTGCTGACGATAGTCTCGGCGACATACATTTCATCCGCGCCTGCACCGAGGGCGACATTACCGATATGGATACACACTTGATGGATGTCGTGCTTTTCGCACTAAAAGACATCCCGATTACGCATGTGTGGGGTGCCGTTCAAGGCGCAGAAACCTATCACATTCCGCATCGGCAATGCCCCGAAGATTTGATGGCGATTTATACGTTCGAGAACGGGGCCCGCGTCTTTTTTGAGTCCGCACGGACAGCCTTTGGAACCATTGATTTCCCCGACAGTAATCCGCGGTGCAACCTCGATTTTTGGGGGACGAAAGGCAGAATGTGGTGGCGAGAAAACGGTTCATGGGGCTATCAGTTTGACGGTATGACGGAGCACTTTGTCGAGAAAACCCACTTCGGCGAAGATGACAAATTCGGGCAACGCGACTTTACCCAAGCGGTTGCTACATGGTTGGATGACGAAAATCAACCGCATCGGAACAGATTGGAATATGCCCTGCTCGGTTTTGATTTGATTATGGCGGCGTATCGCTCCGCACTCATCGGCGAGCGGATTGCATGGCCCCCGAAACTCTCCGATGAAGAGTGGGTAGAACTGAAAAATAGGGTGACTGGTGCGTAAAATTGGGTCCGCAGCCTGCAACAATACGCAAAAATACCCCGGGGAATGCCACACGGCATTCATACCGTTGATTCGCAAAAACACGCAGGCGGTTCTACGGAGAAGAACGTCAAACTATCAATTCACCTCACCGAACCGCAAGGAAAATTTAAAAGATATGCTTGAGCAAACTCAGGTTGACACATTTCGTGAAAAAGGCTTTCTCCTCGGAAACCGAGTTTTAAGTGATGAACAGGTTGACGAATTGCGTGAAGAATTGGCGCGTGTTATTGATGATTATGAAAGGGACGATGTCGCACAACCCGTGCGCATCGCCAATCTCGGTGGCAAGGAAGAGAGTCCCGTCTGGCAGATCGTCAATATTTGGGAAGCGAGTTCTGCCTATCACCGACTCGTTCACAATCCGATCATCGTAGAAGAGATTGGGCAGCTCATGTCGGCGACAGAGTTGCGCGTCTGGCACGACCAGATCCAATACAAACCGCCGAAAGTCGGGGGTGTGAATCGTTGGCATCAGGATTCGCCGTTGTGGGGTATTCTCACCCCGAAAACGAGTCAGGTATCGGCTTGGGTTGCGTTGGACGATGTCGATGAAAGCAACGGATGTATGCGGATGGTCCGTGGCTCCTATCACTGGGGCAGTCAGATGCCGTTCTTGCGTGAGGTCCCAGACATCGATACGATGCCGGATCAATTTGAAGGTAACGGATTGGAGGTAGAATTCTGCCCGGTGCCGAAAGGGCATGTCCATTATCATCACGCCTTAACGTGGCACGGGTCGCATGACAATACCAGTGAGGGACCTCGGCGTGCGATTGCGGTGCATTATATGACGAGTGAAACGCTCTACGATGAAGATGGCACTCACATCATGAAACGTTTTGTTACCGTTAATGGTGGTGATAAATTGGCAGGTCACCATTTTCCGCTGGTAATGGATGATGGGAAGCCGACAAAAGCCAATATATAAATCTTTGCTATCTATAGGAGACAGATATGCTCAACCCAACCCAGGTTGACACATTTCGTGAGAAGGGTTTTCTCCTCGGGAACCGTGTTTTAAGTGATGAACAGGTTGAGGAGTTGCGTGAGGAGTTGGCACGCGTTATTGATGATTACGAGAAAGCCGATGTTCCGCAGCCGGTACACATCGCCAATCTCGGTCGCAGAGAGGAGAGTCCGGTCTGGCAAGTCGTTAATATTTGGGAAGCAAGTCCGGCCTACCACCGACTCATTTATAACCCGATTATCGTTGAGGAAATTGGTCAATTGATGGCGGCAACAGAGTTGCGCGTCTGGCACGACCAGATCCAATATAAACCGCCGCAAGTCGGGGGTGTCAACATGTGGCATCAGGATTCACCGTATTGGCCCATTCTTACCCCAAAAACGAGTCAGGTATCGGCTTGGGTTGCGTTGGATGATGTCGATGAAAGTAATGGGTGTATGCGGATGGTCCGCGGTTCTCATCATTGGGGCAATCAGATTCCGTTCCTCCATTCCGTCAAAGACATTGATTCGATGCCGGATCAATTTGAAGAGAATGGATTGAAGGTGGAGCTTTGTCCTGTACCAAGGGGTCATGTCCATTACCATCATTCCTTGACGTGGCACGGATCGCACGACAACGCCAGCGATAGTCCTCGACGTGCGATTGCCGTGCATTATATGACAGGCGAAACACTATATGATGCCAGCGGAACCCATGTTATGAAACCTTTTGTCACCGTCAATGATGGCGATAAATTAGCAGGCGACCATTTTCCACTCGTGATGGATGCTGGGAAACCAACGAGTCCCAGTGTATAAGTCTTTTTTATTACATGAAAAAAACCAAAAACAGAGTCCATAATGTAATGGCATTTTATATTACTTTGCAGTTTGATAAGGTGATGTTGATGATTGAAAACGTTGCGCCATAGATCTGCTTTCCATTTCCTTACAAGCTGCGTTTGTGTTCTTCAACAACCGTAGTCCGTAATGTAATGGAGGGGTGTTTTTGCTTGGGTATTTCTGCGGATTTCCCCTATATCTACGGGGTAGCACCTTCAAATCCAAACTCGACTGACCGAACCGCAAGGAAATATAAAAAACCGAACCGCAAGGAAAGTTAAAAATATGAAAGTTGTTGATGCAGTTGCAAAAGTCCTTAAAGCAGAAGGCGTAGAGTACCTCTTCGCCTATCCTGTTAACCCGATCATCGAGGCGGCGGCGAAATTGGACATCCGTCCGATTATTGTGAGACAGGAACGTATTGGACTGCACATGGCAGACGCGATGAGCCGTATAACCTCCGGCGAGAAGATTGGCGTGTTCTGTATGCAGAGCGGTCCCGGTTCCGAAAACGCCTTCGGGGGTGTCGCCCAAGCCTATGGCGATTCCGCACCGATTGTCGTTCTGCCGGGTGGTTATTCTCGAGGCGTAACCCAGATCCAACCGAATTTCAATTCTGCCCTGAACTATCGGCATGTAACGAAGTCGTGTGAGCAGGTCACGATGCCTGAAGCCGTTCCAGAAGCGATGCGGCGTGCTTTTACACAAGTCCGAAACGGCAGACCGCGTCCCGCACTTGTGGAATTCCCTTCGGATATCTTTGGTGAAGAGATTTCCGATTCCTTTGATCCGACACCCGTGCCTACCGTGCGCTACGGTCCTGACAGCGCGGCGATTGAAGCCGCTGCAGCGGCACTGCTGGATGCCGAGTGTCCTGTTATCTACGCAGGACAAGGGGTACATTACGCCCAAGCGTGGGATTCTTTGAAAGAATTGGCGGAGCTCCTCGGATCACCCGTAACGACGAGTTTAGGAGGCAAAAGCGCGTTTCCTGAAGACCACCCATTAGCATTGGGGTCCGGCGGACGAGCGATTCCGAAACCCGTGCATCACTTCCTCCAAAAAACGGATCTGATTTTGGGGATCGGGTGCAGTTTCACGCGGACCGGCTTCGGAGTCAGGATTCCTGAAGGAAAACGGGTGATTCACGCGACATTGGATCCAGCGGATATCAACAAAGATGTGCCCGTTGAAACGGCACTTGTCGGCGATGCGGGTTTGATTTTAGAGGGTTTGGTAGCAGCCGTCCGAGATCGTTCTAACGGGGCATCCGAAGAGCAAACGGCTGCCGTCACTGGAGAAATTAGTGCGGTTAAAGCGGAATGGCTTGACCAGTGGAAGGCGAAACTCACCTCGGATGAGGTGCCGATGACCCCGTATCGCGTCATCTCGGATTTACTGCACACTGTCGATGTCGAAAACACGATTATTACGCACGATGCGGGAAGTCCGCGGGACCAGATGTCCCCGTTCTGGCAGTCTGTCGCACCGCTTACTTATATCGGTTGGGGCAAAACGACGCAGCTGGGGTACGGTCTCGGACTCGCCATGGGGGCGAAACTCGCCAGACCGGAGGCACTCTGTGTTAACGTTTGGGGTGATGCCGCTATTGGATTCACTGGTATGGATTTCGAGACGGCTGTGCGGGAAAGAATCCCGATTCTCTCCGTGCTTTTCAACAATTTCTCTATGGCGATTGAGATCCCGATTATGCCTGTGTCTACCGAAAAATTCCGTAGCACGGACATCTCTGGCCACTACGCAGACATGGCGAAGGCGTTCGGTGGCTACGGTGAGCGTGTGGAAACGCCTGACCAGATTATTCCGGCTATTCAGCGTGGCATCCAAAAAACGCAAGAAGGCGTTCCTGCCCTGCTTGAGTTTATTACAGCGAAAGAAATTCAGATTTCTTCTTTCTAAATGGCAATCGATGGGAATAGCAATCGGCTGTCGGTTATCGGCGGGCATATCAGTGGCTGCGTGCCAACTGCTGACGACTGACAGCCATAAAAAAAGGAGTAGTTCCTATCATGAAATCGATTATCACAGTTTTTTGCCTCATTGCACTCACGCTGAGTGTCAATGCGTGGGCGTTAAACGATGACAAGGCGCTCATGTTGTATTTCACTTTCGATGAAGACGAGGGTGGCAAAGTGACGGATGTAAGTGGCAATAACATCGAAGGCACTCTTGAAGGCTCGGTCTGGTCGAAAGACGGTAAGATTGGTGGTGCTGTCCACCTTGAAGATTCTGAGCAGTTTGTAGAGGTTGACGCAGTTCCTGAACTCGACATTACCGATGGGCTCACGATTCAGGCGTGGTTTTTCCCAGAGGAATCCCAGGGCGACTCGAACCTGATGGGGCGTAGAAGTAGCGCAAACGTCGGGGGCTATTGTCTCCAGTGGAGCGCGCAATTTACGGGGTCCCCGCAAATTGAGACCTGGATTAACATCGGCGGGTGGCAAGGTTCTCGGAATAAACAGACCATTAAGCCTGACTTGGAGGAGTGGCACCACGTATCTTCTACCTTCGATGGCGATATGATCCGTCAATACATTGATGGAAAGTTGGATGTCGAATTCGCGCCACCGAAGGGTAAAATTAACAGCATTGAAGTCGTCTTCCGTATCGGTAAGGCACAAACGGGGTTACCCGGTATGGTTGGCAGGGTCGATGAGGTTGCCATCTATAACCGCGCCCTTACCGTTGACGAGATTAATCAGGATATGGAAAACGGGGTTTACTTTGCTGTGTCTCCCAAAGATAAACTTGCCACAACATGGGGCAAGCTGAAAATGTAACTGAATCAATATTTTCTGTCATAGCGGCAGTGCCACAATGTCTGCCTGTTGCCAAGTTTTACGAAAGGGGCGGGTTTTGACCCGCCCTTTTGTTCATTCTAAAAGGAGGGACCACTGATGAGAATCCAGATTCTGATGATGCTATGCGTTTTTCTAAGTCTATCTCTCTGCTTTGCGGGTTATGCTGCAGGTGGAAAAGGTAACGTGAAGCAACTCGGCGAGACGTTATATGTCTGGCATTTCGACGAAGGCACAGGAAAACAGGCGAAGGATGAAACTGCCGGCTTGGTCGGTGAATTCACCGGCAATATAAAATGGGCTGAAGGCATTTCGGGAGACGCTGTGCAAATGGCGGGCAAGGTCGGTAAAGCCGATTTCATAGAGGTCGCACATTCCGATGAGATTGATATAGACGAAGCAATCACGATGATGGCATGGGTTTATCCTGATGAACTCCCAGCGGGTGATCAGGCGAACAAATTTACCATCTTCTACAAGAACACCTATTATTTGCAAATTGAACCTGGAGAGGGGAAGCTCGCTTACTATTTCTATGAGACCAGTAGTCCCGGTTACCATATTTCTGATGGCAAGGTGAAGGCGGAAGAGTGGAGCCATATTGCCATTGTCTGGGATGGGAAGGAAGCCCGTTTCTATATCAATGGGGAATCTGATGGAACTGCTATCGCACAGAAGGGACCGGGTCTGAGTAGGGCGGATAAACCCTTACGGTTCGGCGGCGAGAATAACGGATGCTGTCCCCGTTTCTTTCAGGGACGTATTGATGAGTTGATGTTAGCCAATTATGCCCTTTCCGAAGCCGATCTCCAGAAAATCGTCAAGGATACGCTTGACGTTTCTGCCCCCGGCAAATTGGCAACGGTATGGGGTAATTTAAAAAGATAGAGGTGGTATGTGTTTATTCACTGCCTGTTTTGACTAAGATGGACGGGATCATTCTCGTCCATTTTTCATTGCAAATGGATAGGAATAGGCGTATAATTGGTTTAAAATCATCACTGGTGGGGAAGAGACAATGCACGAAACCAAAAGGGTACTAAAGCACCCAGACATCCAAATAGCAGTGGAGAATTTCGGACCGATAGAGAAGGCAGAGATAGATCTGCGTCCGCTGACTGTGTTTGTGGGTGAAAGCAACACCGGTAAGACGTATCTCGCCGCGCTCATTTATGCATTGCAGCGTGCTTTTTATGGAATCTCACGAGTTCCTTGGTTGCCTCATCGTATTTTTCAATTAGCCGGTGTTCACTATTCGCGACATCCTATCGTCTCGACTCAAGCATTATCAGAGGAAACGCGAGAGGTGCTTGAAAAATTAAATATGACTGGACAGCCATTCAAATTTTCTGATTCACCGCAGTGGTTACGGGACCGGTTGCAGTTGGATTTGGTGAATTCTGAAAGGTTTAGAGATGAACTCAGACGATGTTTCGATCTTGAGTCCGCTTTAGAACTCATAAGATTCACGGAAAGTCGGCATGATGCAATGAGGGTCTTATTGGAAGTGAGCGAGGAAAACCAGATCCTCTGGTCATTTGGCATCTATAACTCTGGCTCCGAAGTTACTACGGATGGATCTGTAAGTGAAGATACAGTCCTGCAGCACGACGATAGAGTGGCGTTAAGAGAGACACTTGACACCAGAGATTGGAGGCAAGAACCGGTGCGCGGTTTTAATTGGATGGCACCTGCAAAATCTTATTACTTGCCTGCTGCCCGAAGTGGTATCATGCAAAGCCACGGTATGATTGCCAGTTCGCTTGTAGATCGCGCGACCCGTGTTGGGTTGGAACAATTCTCTGAAATTCCCGTATTTTCCGGGATGATAGCGGATTTTCTGAAGCAAATCATTAATTACGATGAAAGTCGCTGGTTTTCAGATGAAATGAGTGGAATTGTCAAAGTTCTGGAGGACGAGGTACTACGTGGAGAGATAGAAGTTAGACGATCTGCAACAGAATATCCGGAATTTCGCTATCGACCCCGGAAAGCGGAACAGGCTCTACGTATGAGCCGATCTTCGTCGATGGTATCAGAACTCGCGCCGCTCGTGTTGTTCCTGCGTGGTGTTGTTCAACCAGGTGATACGTTCATCATTGAAGAGCCTGAAGCCCATTTGCATCCAAGAGCGCAGACTATGATGGCTCTTACACTTGCTCGTTTGGTTCGAACCGGTGTCCGTGTGATTATCACGACGCATAGCGACTGGTTCCTTGAGCAAATTGGCAATTTGGTTCGCGAGGGTGAAGTGATGAAACTGGGAAAAAATAAAACGGAACCGGCGACTTGGTTGACCAAAGAGGAGGTTGGGGCTTGGTGGTTCCGCGCGGACAAACCCGTGCAGAAAATTCCATTTAAACACATCGCTGGTATAGAACCAGAGGAGTATGGAGAGGTAGCTGAGGAACTCTACAATCGTTCGGTGGACCTCCGAACTCAACTTGAGGAGGTAGGAGGAGGCACCGAGGTTGAACAGGAGTGAAATTCTTGAAGATATCCGAGATCGGATAGGTAAAGAGAATCTTTTTGGTGGAAATTCATTTAGGCGCGGTCGATGTAGCACGGACCTAACTGGTGTCTCAGAAAGGGATCGAGTTGTTGTGGATTTAGACAAAGTATTTCCGAGTGGGCAAGAAGGGGAAAATCAGTGTGAGTGTGTTCTCTTCTACTTTGATGATGCAGAAAACTTTATTGTAGTTCCAATAGAACTCAAGGGGGGCGGTAATGTTGGCGCATCAGAAGCAGTGAAACAGTTAAAGACCGGAGCTGCTTTTGCTATTGATTACACACCCCGGAGTGTTAAGAGCGTCTGCCATCCCGTTTTATTTCATAATGGGATTAGTAGGGCGGAGGTCAGACAACTCAACAAGAGTCAATCAAGAGTCCGTTTCCGGGGCAAGTCGTTTGAGATTAAGACTGCGCGCTGTGGTGACAAGTTAGTAGATGTTCTGCCTTGATCTGTTGGTTTGTATGAAAGCACATGGAATTCAAGGAAGTTTAGACACGATCTCCTTAAGCGCACCCTCTTGCTGGGCGAGTGCTTTGAGGTCCGGGTTGAGTGTTACGGCTTGCGTAAGCGAGTCTACCGATTTTTGTGAGGCACCCTCTAACGCGTGAGCGCACGCAAGATTGTAATGAAGTAGGGCAGTCTTCGGGAAAGTTTGGAGGGCGTGTAAGCATATCTCACGCGCGTTGGTTGGTAAATTCTGCCGGAGATAGGCGGTTGTCAGGTTAACGTAGCCTTCCGCGATGTCCGGTGCCATCGCAATCACTTTCTTAAAATTCTCGACAGCGGGCGCATATTGTGCATCGTATAGATAGGCTTGCCCAAGGTTATTGTAAACCGAGGGTTCTTCGGTGAAAAAGAGGGTGCGCGTTTTGTTTTTGATTGCCTTCTGATACGTTCCGATTGCTGCTTTGGCATCGCCGTTGCGCATCAGGAAAGTTGCCTTCCGGTAATGATCGTTGAACTGGGTTTGGTGATGCCAGACCCACAGGAACAACACCGTTACTGCAAGGCAAAACGTCATGCAGACGATTCTGAAAACTTTATTCGTCGGTGTCTGCTCAGCGTCTTGTTCCTCTGTAGAGGCGTGCTCTGAAACTTGGTTTTCGTTGGATGTCATAATTTTTAAATTATTCGCAAGGCGTTAAATCAAGCGATTGGTTTAATAAACGCTTTTCTTATATCCGCCTGCGCCTTTGTTGCAGGCTGCTGTCTTTAGTTACAGCGTTAAAGATGGAATTAAAAACCGTAGCTCGTAATGAAATGGAGAGCGGATAAATGGAACGCGCGTCATAGATCTAACGTACGTCATTACTCCGCAAGGAAAAATTAAAAATATGAAGACTTACGGATTTGGTATTATTGGATGCGGAATGATTTCCGATTTTCATTCCGCCGCAATTTCTGAATTAGAACACGGTCGACTCGTCGCAGTCAGTTCACGGAATGCTGAGAACGCCAAACGGCTCACCGATCGTTACAACGTTGACAGTTACGTCGATTATGCGGAGATGCTCAAACGGGACGACTTAGATATTGTTTGCGTCTGCACGCCGAGCGGTGCGCATTTGGAACCCGCTGTCGCCGCTGCAGAAGCCGGTAAACACGTCATCGTTGAAAAACCGTTGGAAATCACGCTCCCACGGTGCGATCAGATTATTGAAGCGTGTGACGCATCGGGTGTCCGGCTCTGTGCCATCTTCAATTCCCGCTTCACCGAAAGTACGCAACTCGTTAAATCCACAATTGAGAGCGGACGGTTCGGTAGGTTAACCTTAGGCGATGCCTACATCAAGTGGTACCGTTCCCAAGAGTACTACGACAGTGGGGGTTGGCGAGGCACGTGGGATCTTGATGGCGGCGGCGCGCTCATGAACCAGTCCATCCACGCCATTGACCTCCTCCAGTATTTTATGGGACCCGTTAAATCTGTGCAAGCGTTTACCGATACCTTGGCACACGAGCGGATAGAGGTCGAAGATGCCGCTGTCGCCGCACTCCAATTTGAAAACGGGGCACTCGGTGTCATTGAAGGCACAACCGCCGCTTTCCCCGGCATGCTCAAGAAAACTGAAATCTCCGGCACGAAGGGGACTATCGTCTTAGCGGAAGAGGACATTGTGACGTGGGAATTCGACCCGGAACTCCCGGAAGATGCGGAGATCCGAGAGAAATTCGCCCAAAGGACAGACACCGGCGGTGGAGCATCCGACCCCAGAGCCATTAACCATGCCAATCATAGACGACAGATGGAAAACCTCATTAATGGTCTTGAACACGATGCCTCGCATCTCGTTGATGGACGCGAGGGACGCAAAGCCGTTGAGATTATCCTCGCTATCTATCAGTCCAGCCGTGAAGGATGTCCCGTTGAATTGCCGTTGTGATAAAGGTTATGAGTTATAAGTTATAATGTGAGTTTGATATATAGCAAATTCTAAGCATATATCAAGATTTTCGTAGGGGTTAGGTCTCCTAACCCTACGGGCGAGGTCACCTCGCCCCTACGAGAAGCACAAAGTCTCTTTTTTCAAACTCATGTAGTTATAAGTTTAGGACTTACACATTTCCTCTTAAAGTCCCCTTGATAAGGGGGAACAAGGGGTTAAATCCCTGATATAACACCTTTGGGTATAAGTCCACAGATCTTGGGCTTTATCGCTCTACCCAACCTACGGAACTGACTGACCCCTATTCATAGTCAAAAACTATCTTAATTGCCTCATGCTTCCTATTCAGTGCCATCTCAAATCCGAGTTGTGCTTCCGTAAAGGGCAGATGATGCGTAATAATTGGGGACACATCTAAACGTCCTTGGGCAATCATGTCCATCGCCAGTGGAAAGTCGTTCGGTGCATCCGGTCCGACGGAACCGATGAATCTAATATTTTTCCGGAAGAAATCTGCGAAATGGAAATCGTAAATTTGGTCGTCCGGGACCCCGAAGGCGAGAAGTGTCCCGTCGCGCTTCAGAAGTGAAAGACACTCGTTAATGGTTTCCGTTTGGTGTCCAACAACCTCAATGACCAGATCCGCCATCCTGCCTTCCGTGATTTCCTCAACGACAGCGACCGGATCCTCCTCAGCAGCGTTAATCGTGTGTGTGGCGTGCATCTTCTTGGAAACCGAGAGTCGAAAATCGACCAGATCTGTCGTAATCACTGTCTTCGCGCCAAGATTGCTCAATATATGTGTAAAGAGGAGCCCCATCGGTCCCTGTCCGATAACGACGGTGTCGAGATTCAGTAGGTTCGGCAGTTTTCGACATGCCCAAACAACTGTGCCGAGCGGTTGGGACATGAGGATGCAGTCCTTTCGCGGGAAATCCGTCAACGGCAACGTAACACTTTCATCCGATAGGAAATACTCTGAAAGTCCACCGATGTAGCGTGGCAGCGCGAGGACCTCGTCTCCTGCCTTGAATTTATCGGATGTGCTTTCTGTAACAATGCCGATTGCCTCGTGAATTGACAGTCCCGGTCCAAGTGGATAACTGTCCGCTGGATGTTCGAGGACGAACGACGGCATGTCAGTCCCACAAATGGCACTATGGACAGTTTTTATCATCACTGTGCCATCGGGGTAATCGGCGAGGTTCGGTTGTTCTATGTCAACAATTTCGATCTGACGTGGTGCAACGATTTGCCCAGCTTTCATATTTTTAATTTTCCTTGCGGTTCGGCTTTTAATTCTTCCTTGCGGTTCGGTCAAGTCGGTTTCGAGTTTGACGTGTCTTTCCGTGTTAACGCCTTTAAAACGTGTTGATGGAGTTTTCCGTTGGTTGCGATGATACCTCGATTCTCATGCATCCGTTTTCCTGTCAAAAAGTTGAGGGGACTCCCGTTCGCGTCTGTTACCGTCCCTCCTGCTTCTTCGACGACGATCAGTCCGGCAGCGTGGTCCCAGATGCATTCACGGTAATCCGGATAAGCCGGGTTCGGAAGACGGATATAGAGCGACGCTTCACCACGGGAAACGATCCCGTACTTCGCTTGGCTGTCCATGCGGACAGGCGATTCTGTAATCCCGAGGGCATTCGCAATGCGACTGTGCGCATCACTGTCCCCGTGCGTGGACTCGACGCTCTCTGCAAAGCGCTGAGTCGTTCCCGATACGTGTACGTGCTCTATGAAGTCCCCCGCTTTCGTGTAGAGACGCGTGCCTTCACCGCGGATGGCGACAAAGAGACCGCCCGGTTCCGCGTCTCCATCGTTCTCGGAGGGCACACGATCCCGATCATCGTGAGGGTGTGTCTCTGCCAACCGGTATGGCAGGTTTGGGCAGCCTAAAACCCCGAGTTGAACTGTGCCATCGACGATATAAGCCAAGGCGATCGCGTATTGATCCCGGCGCAGAAAGCCCTTCGTGCCGTCAATTGGGTCAAGTGTCCAGAAGTTCGGTCCTACTTCACCACTTCCTCGATCAATCCATTCACAGACGGTCTCTGCCGAGGGCGGGGCATCTTTGTAAAATCCGTTCACGTAAGCTGTGACACGTTCTAAAAGTGGAGCGTTCTCTTTCAGTGCCTGCGCGCTTTCCTCAGCGACGATAACGTCTTTGGGAAAAGCGTCGCCGATTGCCTTACATATCAGTGCCTGTGATCCGAAGTCGGCGACGGTTACGGGACTTCGGTCTGTCTTTTGGATTGCATCTGTTGATACCATCTCAGCTTGCACCTGCTCACAGAGTTGCATGGCTTTTATGACAGCGTCAATGGCAATTTGTACTTTGGTTTTCGGACTTTCAGTGTCCGTCAGCAAAGAAGATTTTTGGTTTGTCATCAGTGTCCTGTTTGGTTTGAAAGTTCCAGAGAAGAGGTATCAGGTGTCAGGGTGGCTTGCTCTACACCCCTAAAATCGTTCATATCCCTATTCCGGTTGAAATGAACTGAAAACCATCGTGAAACGAAGTGGAACGATGCCCAGATTCAATAATTAGAAGCGTTGAATTGGTTCATTGCTGTAAGAATATCATCTTTGACGAAGGTTTCAAGAGCACCAACGGCGCGGTCGATGGTATGCGCTATTTCAATCTCTTCGTCTTCTGTAAAATCTGTAAGGACATAATCGGTTAAGTTACCGATGGGTTCGCCGATGCCAATGCGTAAACGCGGAAATGCGGTAGTGCCCAAATGCTGAATAATAGACTTCATTCCCTTTTGTCCGCCATCACTCCCTTTCTGCCGCATCCGAAGCACACCGAGGTCTAAGTGAATATCATCATAGATGATGCACAATTCCGAGAGAGGAATCTCGAACTGTCTGATGAGTGCCGCGACAGCGATGCCACTGTTGTTCATATATGTCATCGGTTTGGCAAGGATAATAGGGAGATCGTGCCATGTCGCCTGCATAACGAGTGATTTGCAAATTAAATTCCGTGGCAGCTTTCCAGCGGAGAGCCGTGTCTGTAGGGTGTCCATCACGCGAAAACCGACGTTATGTTTGGTCTGCTCGTAGCGTCTCCCCGGATTGCCGAGTCCAACAATAAGTTTTACTTTCGTGTCCATATTTTTTAATAATTTTCAGTCGTCAGAGGAAGTAGTTATCAGTTATCAGTTACAAGAGGAAACCTTTGTTAAACGAAACCCTCTTTAACTGATGACCGACGACTGAAAGAAACTCTGTGGAACAGAGTTTCGCACTGATAACTATTAAAACAGATGTAAAGGTTGTGAAAGGTTGAGGTGTCCCGCGAGGGTTTTCACTTCCTCGCCATCAATTAAAATCTGCACCTGTTTAATTTCTTCAGGAAATGCGTCGAAAACAGTTTTAAGAATTGCTGTGACGGTCAAAAGTTCGG
This sequence comes from Candidatus Poribacteria bacterium, assembly GCA_009839745.1. Taxonomy (NCBI): domain Bacteria; phylum Candidatus Poribacteria; species Candidatus Poribacteria bacterium. Next base: position 31,517 of record VXPE01000050.1, on the reverse strand, counting down.
CTGTTGTCCCACCGATATGCCCATCGGTAAGATGGTTTGAAAAATCCAAGTATGCGGTTTGTTGGCTATCGATGTAAGTTTCGTTCAGGAGGGTTCCGCGCGGGATCGTGTTCCTAAAGTTAGGAGGTGTTTCCTGAATGAGGGCTACAACTATCTGGCTTAGGCGTTTGGTGAGTTCGGCATGGAGCCTGCGTTCGATTTTAACTGGGACAAGCGTCAGGGCAGTGGGATCAAGGAGAAATAGGTTGACCTCTTGTGGCGGTGGGGGTATGTCTGACGGATTCGCAGCGATAGGCAATGGGGGTGGGGCTATCGGAATCGCCGATTGCTTTGAGCGTTCAATTAGAAATAGCGTCATACCGAGACCCACTGCGATAAGGACCAAGGTTATGCCCCATATCACTAAAAGTCTTGAAAACCCTGCACTCCTGTTATGTTTCACTTTTTTAATTTTCCTTGCGGATAAGTTTCGGTGTTTGAGACTATAAGCGTTTTGTGTTCGAGTTGAAGAAACACCCAAGCAAAAACCCCTCCACTTCGTTACGGGCTGCGTTTTTTGTTCTAATAGTTATCGGCTGTCAGCTGCGAGTCCAGGTCAGTCCTGAACCGATTGATGTGTTACTGTGCTTGTTCTAATGCTGTTGGAGACGGACTGATAGAAGAAATGTATCGTTGGAAAGCGCGGACAATTGCTTCGGCAACGCCTGTGATATATTCAACATTAGAGAGTTTCTCTAAATCTTCCACGTTGGAGAGATAGCCGAGTTCCAAAAGAACCGCTGGCATATAGGTTTCGGATAACGCTACCAGTGGGAGTTCGATAATTTCCACGGGCGTTTCCGTTAGAAAATTCAATTCCGTTTGCAACGCGTGTGCGAAGTCTTGGCTCTGCTTTAGAAAATCGGCTTGCGCCAGGATTTTTAACCGTTGTCCTGTTTGTAAGGGCGGGGCAACCCCGCCTCTACTGCTTGGAAATCGAAAATACCCTTTGAGATTGTTGAGGTAAATCTTAATTCCTTTTTCATGTGGTGAAAAAGAGGCATTACAGTGTAGACTGAGAAAAAGTTGTCCTTGGTTCCGTTTTGCCACCTGAATGCGTTCAAAGTGCGTCTTTTTCGTATCTGTTTGGCGTGTGAGATAGACCTGTATGCCTTGCGCTTTGCTGATTGAGGAGAGTTGTTTTGCGAGTGCAAGGACGATATCTTTCTCAAGGAGTCCTGTGCTACTTTCGCATCCGCGGTCATCTGCACCGCCGTGTCCTGGGTCGATGATAATTGTCCAGTTCACGGAATTATCTGTTCGTGTTGGTGTCCATGTTCCCTTGGGTCTCAGCTGGACCCTTTTCAAGTTGGGGTTATAGAGGGCTTCGAGATTATAGAAATCTGGTAAGAGTTGCGTAAAAAAGGCGATGGGCAACATCGGCTGTTGCGCGATGATTATCGGTGGCGTTGGAAGGTTGCGGGTCATCCCGCCGGGATCGATACCGACGATAGGGTTCCCGATTTGTAAACGAATTTGCTTGTCTTGGATTTTCAGGGTAAGTCGTTTTCGCGGATGATTGTATTGATCCGCCATATCGGGATCGAAAACCTGTCTGACGGCATCAACGGGGAGGTAAATCTGCTCTGCTTGGAGTTGGGCAGTCACCTCGGCGATGGTTGCTCCATTAACATCAATGAAGCGAACGGAAGGTTCTTGGGCAATACAGTTGAGTGCGATAATCCACGCGAGGACACTGAAAAAAAGCGCGCAAACCGTTTTTCTAATGTTCCTTGCGGTTCGGTTAGGTAAACTTAGAGGTTTCACGTTCCTTTCCGTATATCCGCTTTCTGTGCGGGCGAGGTAACCTCGCCCCTGCGCGTTCCAAGCTGCGCGCTTTGGATTTCATTGGGTGGTGTGGTTTTTGCGTGTAGACAACGTTATTCATCGTCATCATCGCGCCTACGGGAAATAACTTCTGGTTCCGTAGGTTCTTCAGCGGCGTCTTCCTCTGCTCCTTCGCCCTCTTCATCCTCTGCTAATTCATCCTCAAGGTGGATGCGCGGTTGGCTCACCATTGCAAGAATCCGTTCAGGTTCATCTAAGATGTCAATTTCCTCGTCCAAGGTTAAATCACTCACATGGACGGAGTCCCCGATTTCCAAATGACCGACATCAATCGTAATCTCGTTCGGTATTTGCATCGGTAGGCAATGAAGGCTCACTTCGCGGAGCGGGGATTCAAGGACGCCACCCTGTTGAACACCGGGTGGGTTGCCTACGAGAATCACTGGGACGGCTGATGTCACGGGTTCATCCAGAGAGATCCTGATGAAATCCGCATGGAGTAAGGTCTGTTTATCTACCGGATGACGCTGAATTTCTTTGATAATGACCGTTTCAGGGGCGCCTGCACCAATTTCCATATTGATGATGACGTTTTCACCGTAGGTTCGTAGGAATTGTTTGAAAGTTCGCGCGTTGACTTGGATCGCCAACGTGTCCTGTGCGCGACCGTATAGCACAGCAGGGACCCCACCCTCTTTCCGAAGGTCCCGGGCACTCTGTTTTCCAAAGGTGTTGCGTTGTTGTGCTTCTAATTTCGCTTGTTGCATTTTTTAATTATACCTTAACCTAATCATTAAAAAAACTTTTGCCTTCATAGATTCAGTAACCGTGTCAGAAAAGAGACAGGGCGGGTAGGATTCGAACCTACGCATGCAGGTTCCAAAGACCTGTGCCTTACCGCTTGGCCACCGCCCTTTAATCATTCATATACAGATACACCGACGGGACTGGTTACCGTGGTTGTACAAAAACTTACCTTGTCTTTGAAGTATGACGCACACCGACGCGCTGCGCCACCGTTTTGCATCACCGCAAATACCGTAGCACCGCTCCCCGACATCAGCGCGCCACAAACCTCAGTCTGCGTAGATAACTCAGTTTTTAGCACGGCGATTTCGGGATACTCGGAAAAAACCGGAACCTCAAGTAGGTTGTATAGGTTACGCCCGATACCGGCGAGGTCGCCCTTCTCCAAACAAGCCTTTATAATTATACCTCTTTTTTCTCGTGTTGTCAAGGAAAAGTTCAATTTCTTAAATACAGTCGCTGTCGAAATTTCGATGCCGGGATTTAGAAGGAGGAGCGGGACATCCGAGAGCGCGGGAAGGCGTGTTAACTGATCGCCAATGCCGAGTCCCAACGCGGCACCGCCATGCAGGCAGAACGGGACATCTGCCCCCAACTGTGCCCCCAACTGCATGAGGTTTTCCTGTGTAAGACCGAGTGCAAAGAGTTCGTTTACACCGTGGAGGACAGCAGCGGCGTTTGCACTTCCGCCTGCGAGTCCAGCCGCAACCGGAATCCGCTTATGGATCTCAATCCCAATCCCGTCAACACCGCCTACCGAATCACTGAGGAGATTCGCGGCACGATATGCCAAATTACGTGAATCACGCGGGACCCCTGGGTGTTCACAGTAAACTGTTATGCCTTTTGCCCTCTGTTTGCGGAGGATAACGTCATCGTGCAACTCGATTGAATGGAAGATCGTTTCGAGGTTATGATACCCATCTTCGCGTTTGCCTACGACATCCAGATAGAGGTTAATTTTCGCATGCGCGCCGACCCTTATCTCTTGCACGATTTTTGCCCACTACTCCCGTAATTCTGACAGCGGGATAATTTCGATGTCCTCGCCCAAGAAGGGTTCGGAGTCAAACTTGCTGTCTTTAATCTCGACATTCAGTTCAACTTTGGCGATTGTCACGGCGACCCGTGTTTGCTCGAGTGGACGTTCGATTTCCACCTTGTGGGGTCGGAGGATACCGCTCACCTCACGGTAGTCAGCGAAAGTGGCACGTTGTTCAAGCGTGCCATTTTCATCGTGGATATGCCATTCTGTAACTCGGGGTTCACCCTCACGAATAAAGAGCGTGATAGTCTCCACGTATCCAGTTTGAAGACTCGGACGCTTAATGATGAATTTTGCCCCTGAGCTTTCAACGGATATGAAATTAGTGATGCGTCCGTCAAGAAACGGATTGGCGAAGATGGCACTTAACACATCTGACACACGTAAATCCACGCCGAAAATTTCTCGCAAAACCCCATCGGATAACGGTCCGACGTATGCTTTCTGTTCGTTCAGTAGGGCAAGTAGAAACTCATTCTTGTCTTGATTGGCAATTGCGATGCCGCGTGGCTCATTGTAGGGTCCCAAGGCTTGAATCTGGAGCAATTCTCCGCCGTTCTCCGATTTTTTATACCACAACAATTCTCGGAGCTCTTCACTCCGTTCGCCTTCCTTGATCCTCACCATCATTCGGGTGATCTTTAAAGAACCGGTCAGATCGTATCTCGCTTGCAGTGTGTTGAGAATAGCGTCCAATTCCGTGCGGGTCGCAGGTGACAATTCAATTGTGGGCGTGCTCCCTGTGCATCCTACGACAGCAAGGAGAAGACAGAACACATAGATTTTTGTCCATGCAGCGGTGTTGCGCTTTGCGATGTGTAACATCTTAGAGAACTTCAGACATCGATTTTTCGACGATGTTGACGGCTTCCTCAACGTGACCGGCATTGACATTGAGCGGTGGTAAGAACCGAAGGACATAATCGTTGGTGCAGATGGTGACCAGTCCGTTTTCAATACACTGTGCAGCGATCGGTGTCGCATCGACGTCCATCACTAAGCCGCGGAGCAAGCCTTTCCCGCGGACTTCTTTGATCGGGTACTGATCCTTTAGTTCCATCAGTCCACCGGCAAGGTAATTCCCCATTTTAACGGCGTTTACGGCGAGGTTCTCTTCCAGAATGGTTCTGACGGTTGTGGCTGCTGCCGCCGTGACTAACGGATTTCCGCCGAATGTCGCGGCGTGGGTGCCGGGGACGAAACTCTCTGCTATGTGTCGTTTCGCCAACATCGCACCGATCGGGACACCGCTACCGAGCGCCTTTGCCATCGTAATTACATCTGGCACAACGCCGTAGCTTTGGTATCCGAAAAAGGTGCCTAATCTCCCCATCGCTGTCTGAACTTCGTCGAACATGAGTAGCAGGTTATGTTTATCACAGAGTTCTCGTAACCCGTGGAGATACCCATCACTGGGGATGTTTACGCCACCTTCCGACTGGATCGGTTCGACTAAAATGGCGCATGTCTTCTCACTGATGGCGGCTTCGGTGGCTTCAAGGTCATCGAAAGGGACGTATTTGAAGCCTTCCAGCATCGGCTCAAATCCGACGTGATATTTCGTTTGTGCCGTAGCGGTAATCGTCGCCATCGTCCGTCCGTGGAACGAATTCTCCATTGTGATGATTTCGTAGGCATCTGTTCTACCGCTGTCTTTGGCGTATTTCCGCGCCAATTTAATTGCCGCTTCGTTCGCTTCGGCACCGCTGTTGCAGAAGAAGCACTGGTCCATGTCGGAGTTATCGATCAGTAGTTTCGCGAGTTCTGCCTGCGGTTGAATATAGTAGAGATTGGATGTGTGCAGCAGGTTGCCTGCCTGTTCACGAATGGCGGCAACGACCTTCGGGTGGCAGTGTCCTAACCCGTTGACGGCGAGTCCGCCGAGGAAGTCGAGGTATTTTTTGCCATCGGCATCCCAGAGGTAGGGACCCTCGCCTTTGACGAATGCAAGGCTTCTGTCACCGTAGGTATTGATGATATATTCCGTCGCCATCTCTTTAATTTCAGCGGTTGTCATTCAATGTTTCTCCTTCGATGTGGGGTGTGGTGCGGTTGGAAACCGCACCTACCAGAGTTGATATTACCAATTCGTGTAGGCACCGTCATCGCGTTGGTAGCCGTGAGGCGGTCCATACTCTTGTGTTGAGACGTTGGTAAGTGCGTCTTCGTTGAATTCGATACCGAGTCCCGGACGTTCAGGCGGTAGGAGATACCCTGATTCCCACGGCACTTGCACCGGGAATACGTCGGTTAGCGAGGACATCGGGGCACGTGGGAGTTCCTGCACACCGACGAGTGACGAAGACAAACAGAGATGCAGACCTGCTGCAGCGGATACGGGTCCCAACGGGTTGTGGGGTGCTATATAGATGTAGTGCGTTTCGCACCATCCCGCGATTTTACGCGCCTCTGTTAACCCACCGGCGATGCAGAGATCGACACGGCAGTAGTCCATGAGGTCTTCTTCAATGACTTCTCGGAATGTCCATTTGCTGTCGAATTGCTCACCAATGGCAAGTGGCACCGAAGTCTGCTGCCGGAGCCGTTTCAGACTCGCGGGGTTCTCGGCTCGAAGTGGATCCTCAATGAAGAACGGATTGTATTGTGCAACCTTGTTACAGAAATCGAGGCTGTCTGCTGGATCGAGACGGGTATGCACATCGATCAGTATTTCGAGATCATCGCCGAATTCCCGACGCACGGTTTCCACCTGCTTAACGGTGTTTCGGATGGCGCGTCTGGGTTCAAACGTCCCGCCACTGTCAGAGTGGTCAACCACACTCCAGCGGACGAACTTCCAACCGGCTTCGTAGGTGTGCCTGCAGCTCTCGATGATTGCATCAATTGAGCCGCCACCGTTATGCGGGTAGCAGACGACTTTGTCTCTCGTGCGTCCGCCCAAAAGTTCATAGACCGGAACGTTCAAGGCTTTTCCTTTGATGTCCCAGAGTGCGATGTCTACGGCACTGACTGCGGAGGATTGGACGACACCCCCGGGGAAAAAGCCGCCGCGGAACATCACTTGCCATAGGTGTTCGATTCGGAACGGGTCTGCACCGATGAGAAAGGGTTCAAACGAGCGAATGATTTCGGCTAAGGCGAGCGAGCGACGGCGGAGTCCACCCTCGCCGACACCATAGATACCCGCATCGGTTTCGACTTTCACGAAGAAGTGTCCATCTGCTGAAACGAACGATTTAACTTTAGTAATCTTCATATTTTAATTGTTCCTTGCGGTTCGGTGAGGAGGGTTTGGATGTTGACGTGCCTCCCCGTGGGTCCGCCTGCGCCGTTGTTGCAGGCTGCGTTTTTGATTAAAAAGCAAAAATAAAACTTGCACCTATACCGAAAACCCATTTGTTGTTGGCGAGGTTTGTAATCCCACTTTACCTTGCCTAAATTGAGATCCATAGATTCACTCTGCTCACCCCAGCTGACTGACTACACAGCAGCCAATGTTGGCGTGTTGTCCTGACAGTGGACCGGACGGAAGAGCGTCTGGCGTTTGAACGGCATCTCTTCGACGTGCTTCGGATGTGGTTCCCACTTGTGCCATTTGTTTCCAACTGTGTTGTAGCAGTGGAACAGCGCGACCCGATCAACGGATTCATCGGTCCATCTTGCACCGGTATGTGTGATTGCCTCTGTGAAGATAAGCACGGAGCCAGCCGGACAGGTATAGTCTTCCCACAGCGGTGAATTGCGATCTTCTGTTGATTTCGGTGCGGGGAATGCCCCTTTATGGCTCCCCGTGAGGAACATCGTTCCACCACCGCCTTCCTCGACGGGATTGAGCTCCCAGACGACACGCGTCAGTCCGCTGTGTGCACTGTCATGGTGTAGATGATAGGTGTGTGAGTTGCCGGGAAAGTTGAGCATCCCACGCCCGCCGTGTGGACTGAAGTTGTCATGTCCGTTCGGACGAATCGTTAGGAACGTGCCCTCTAATCTGAATCCGTAACAGTTCTCGTTCGCATAAGCCGACGTGAGGAATTCGTTCATAAACCCGTGCACGACTGGGTGATCGGTTAGCGATTCAAGGGGACCCCCGATGGGAGAGCGATGGTGTTCAGGAATGATTGATTCGGGTTCCTGTTTGAGTTGATAACAGAACTCACGCATCTCTTTAATCTCATTTTCGCTGAGTACACCTGGGAATAGGAGCCATCCACGGGTATCAAAGAGGAAACGTTGTTCTTCCGTGAGTGGGATCGGTGGTAGATTATCAGCATTCGTCGTAGGATTCGGCATAATTTTCCTCATCGTCTGAATCGCGGATTATCGCGGATTTATCAGATTTCGCGGATTTTGGGGTTCCGTGTATCCAACGTCTTCGGTAAAGTGTTGAATTCATTTGTAGAGGCGTTCGTCTTCTAATGATAACCAGGTGCCGTAATCACGAGGCATATCCCGTATTTCACCCAGACCGGCTTCAGCACGCCATTTTAGTAAGGGGTGCTCTCGGTTTTTCTGGGGCAACTCCACACGTGTGCCGTAGATAGCCGACTCAAAGATTGCCATGAGAATCTCGATGACATGGCGACCCTCTTCGCCGTTGGATTCGTGTTCTCGGTTTTCGTCCAATGCCTTCACATATTCGTCAACGAAACAGTAATCGTCAGCATTTGCGCCCTTGTCGGGGTCAAAATGGTCTGGATAGATAGAGGCGAGTGCCTCCCATTGGTCGTGCGTGCCGTCAGGGACGAAATGCGGTGTAGGGAGCCACCACGAACCTTTGAGTTCCGACCAGAAGAGTCTGCCTTCAGTGCCGTAGAGTTCCATGACGTAGGCATCGGTGTCTACCTTCGGAAATCGGTGCTGAAGAAGGGTACCGGTGACGTTTCCGTCAAATTGGAGTGTCGCTGTGGCGTATTCGCCTGCGACTGTTCCCATGCCAGCGGGTGAGGGGAGAACATCGTCGTGTGTGATGGCGCGTCCGCCTGTCGTTGCCTGTGCCACAACGCTTCTGCAACGCCCACCGAAGCGCATCATGTTGTTGACGACATGTGTTCCGATGTTCATGAGTCCGTAACCGGCGTAGTAGCCTTTTCCAGAGGCGTAGATGTAGCGGAGATCGCCGATTTTGCCTGCGTCTAAGACTTTGGCGACTGCCTGCATTGAGGGACTCGTGCGGCGTTGATGATGCACAGCGACGCGAGCGTTTTTCTCTTTCGCCTTCGCCAATACTTCATCCGCTTGAACCAGATCAATGCAGAGCGGTTTCTCTACTTCAATGTTCACGCCGTGTTCAAGGACACGCATACAGAGCGGATAGTGTGCCTCTGTTGCTGTAGGGATTGCGACAATATCGGGGGCTGTCTGCTGGATCATCTCGTTTAAATCGGTGAAATGTGCGGAGACGTTCACGATGTCGCCGAGGGCATCTAACCGTTCTTGGACGAGGTCGCAGAGTGCCACGATTTCGGTGCGTGGGTGTGCGTGATATGCTTTTGCTGCCGAGGTGCCGCGACTCCGACACCCCAATATGGCAACGCGATACGTTTTCATTTTTCTAACTATGTGCTCCTGGACTGCGCTCCATTTCATTACGCGCAGGTTTTTGATTAATTCGTGACGCTTCTGCGAATTTGTACGTTTCTGTACTTGAAGTCTCGTACTGGTTCTGACAGTGATTTGATAATATTAATCTATTTTGCGTCTGCTGTCAAGTTTTTTATACGAGACCTAAAATCGTTTATTCTACTGTGGCATTCCACTGCTCGGCACGTTTCATGAATACCGACGGATCCTGCAACCATTCTCCATAACCGATGTTTTTGTTATCTGTCAGATAGTCAAGTTTTTCATCAATGCAGGCGGCGAGATCGACATCTTCGAGAGCGAGCGTAAATCCGCCATACTCTATCTGCTCATCAAAGGCGGTGACGACAAGTTCGCCCTGTGAGGCGTGCGCGGCTTCCTGACTACCAACCTCACCCCGCGCGATCGCATCAATACGGCCCGTAATGAGTGCCTCAAGCAGCTCTGACTCTCCCAAGACATCACCGAGATAGATGACCTGCGGTAGAGTTTCCGTAGGTGGATAGAGATGTTGCCTACCCGTCAGGTTCGGAGAGGCACCGGCAGCCGTAATCGTGTAAGCCGCTGTGCCATCGGCAACGACAGTCCTATCACGAGTCTCAACCCGGGTGCCCGATAAAAGGACACCGTCAGCATCAACGAACCCAGTAAGTTGAAGTAAACGCGCCTCGCCCGTTGTCCCAGGAAGTGTCCCAACGCGAACTTCACTGTTAAGGGCAACATGCGTGGAGAGACGTTCCGCGTCTTCAGCACGAACCAAAAGCGTTTGTCGAAACTTGATATGTCCGGATGTAAAGGTGACGACAGGCATACCTGTGGCATCTTGCCTCCGAGCTTCCAGAATGGTAATGCCGCCTCCGATAATATCATACGTGGGTTCAGCGGACTTCAGCCAGATGCCGTCCCATTCGGTGATAGCCGTTCGAGAGAACATCAAACCCGCCCCTTCCATCGCTTCAAGTGCAGTCAACAGGTCGGCTTCATAACCGAGATGTGTATTGAACGCAGGCGAAGTAGGGTCTTCTTCGGCACTGTAACTAACAGGTGCGAAATGGGCATAAAAGCCGACCTTCAACACGCGGGTTCCGTCCGTACACGTGCCTGTGGCTGTTCCCTGTTGGGGTGTAGCGATGTGTCGCGCCTGCTCGCACCCTGAAAGCATCGCTGTTATGAATATGAGTAAGATAAAAAGTCGGAAACGCATTGAAATCCTCCTATGTTACTTTCCGTGATAATATTTAGGATTGTGACATTTGAATTAACCTTTAGAAACTCAGTCCCAGTGTGGATTTATCGGGTATCGGTGGCGTGCGGGCATTTGGGGTTTACTGTGAAAATATCAATATGTTGAAATATGTATAACAGAATGTGTGATGTTTTCTGTCTGAAGGAGCGGTCAACCCTTTAAAAATGTTACACTTGGTGTAACATTTGGTGGACGAAGGGATCGGTAGAGAACCCAGTAACTGTAAGGGTTCAGAGGTTTTCTTTTTCTGATTTTCGGATGTAAAAAAAATAATTTAGTGGGAAAGTGTAACATTTTATTTTACACACCCTTCCTGTTAGGATTTGTCGGGATTCATTTTCAGATTGGTTTTCGGTTTCCACTCGCGGATGAGTTCAGTTTCCAGTGCCACTGTTTCTTGTGCGTCCTCTGTGAATTCTACCGAAAATTGGATAATCCGCCCAAACATCCGAAGTTGTGAATGGAGTCCGTCATTCTGTGCGTTTGAATGGTGCTGCAACAACCGCCTCCGCACGCAGGTTGTGGATTCTCCGACGTAGAGGCATTCGTTTCGTCCCTCGGTGCCGGTTTTCCGCCATAACACGTATACCCCGCTGCGTCCGGTCGGTAATTGCTGGATCTCTTCGCGCGTGAAGGGACGGAGGTTGCGCTTGAGTTGATATTGGAGGACGTAGAGGGTAACAGGGTCGGACATAGGATGTTTTCCATTGTCTGAATGGGATGAAGTAATCCAAGAAAGACGGGCGAGGAGACCTCGCCCCTACGAAGTCTCTCTATTCCCTTGCTTGGGTGGGCAAAAGGAGCAGCGTTAGGGACTGACAATCTGCCGTTGCTTGAGTGTTTCGATTTCCTGTGTGAGCGTTTCAATCTGTTTTTCGAGAGTGTCCTCTTTTCTGCTTCGCTTGTGTGCTAAGATGCCCCACACGGTCGCGCCTATCGCCAGAATCGCCAACGGAATACCGATGCAGGCAATGATGATGTTGTTGAGTCTGTCAAAGTTTTTTTCGAGACCTTCGAAGCGTCTGTCGAGACTCTCAAAACGTTTGTCAAAGTTTTTTTCGAGGCTCTCGAAGCGTGCGTTAACGTTTTTTTCGAAGGTGTCAATTTTTTCGTTTAGATTCCGGATATCCGTTTTCATCACGGCAATATCGGTTTCAAGAGTGCTCGTAGCGGTTTCGGCGCGTAAGGGGGACGCGATTGTGCAGAAGAGTATTGAGAGGGCAAGCATGGTTTTCATCGGAATTACCTGTAGATTGCAGAGAGGCGAGGTTAGAAACCTCACCAACGGGAGATCAGATTTTCCTTCCTGAAGACTGTCCTTGTATTTTCAGATTTTGCCATAATTCAATTATACTACATTCTCACAGATTATGCTACAACATTAATTGCTCCGGTGATCCCATGGATTGCGAAATGTATTGCCACTGGGTTACGAGGTTGTTATAGTGTGCTGCGCTTTCGGCATCGCCGCGGGATTCATAGTAGGCGTATAGGAGACGTGCCAGACGTTTTGCGGATTCGTAGTCGTTCATGGAACGGGCAACGGTGGTGCATCCCGAGATGCCGCCGCTGTTTTCTCCACCTGAGAGATGCCACATCATCCGCAGGCACCCCTCCCATGCTGTCATCTCTTCGCTGTTTTCACGCTCTGCGTATTCTTCCGGTTTCAGGAGCCGAACCTTACCACGGCCTCTGAGCAATACTTTATTGTGCATGGTGTTGATGTCCACACCCTTTGCTGTTGCTAATACTTGTGCGTCTCCGAAATTGCCTTCTGTGTAGCCGTGTTGCTTCAACCACGTCAAACAGAACTGACTCTCGGGATCCAGGTCACCCGTCTCCTTTTCATGGTATGCCGAGATTTCGGTGTTGATGTGCATAAGCACCTCACGTATTGGGACAATTTCACCATTGATTCGTGTTACCTTACTATAGCGGGAGTAGATCTCCATGCCTGGACCAATGGCGGCTTGTGTGAGATCAACAGGTCTGATATTGGCAATGCGTGTGAGGCTATCAAGTGCCGGTGGCATCTCCTTTTTCAGTTCTTGTAGGAATTCGTTACGGGTTATAGCAGGGGCATTTTCAGACCGCGGTTGGCAGACGAGAACAATAGAAGACGCGAGTGCGTTTTTATTTGTCTTAAGTGCTTTGGGTTGTTCTGTGCGCATCGGCCAAGTGCCAACGATTTGAAAACCTGCATTGACAATTGCTGTGAGCATTGTTTCCCATCTAGTGGAGGTTTTTCCATCCTGATCTTCTTCTTGTTGTCTATAGGCATAAAAGATGGAAGTAGGAAACTCGTTGGAGCAGTATGAGCGCAGTCGCAGTAGTGTCTTGTTCAGCAATTCTTCAAAGTGTCGCTTGGCATCTTCAAACCGCGGCGCGGCAACTATTTCTTCCTCCTTTGGGGTCATCATGCCAGCAAACAAATGTGGATATATATCGCGAAGCACAGGCCTTAGCCAAACATAGAAGAAATCGGACAAATCAGCGTAGCCAATGTTGTCGTAGTAGGGCGGATCCGTAACGATAACGGGTCTATGGGTAGCCTGCAATGTGGCAGCATCTGCCTGATACACCTCTCCCACGTTTGCGGAAGTAGTCAAGTTTTCAATCACCTTTGCAATCCATTCCACTTGTGCCATCCAATTCTGTGTTGTCTTAGAGAATGGATTTGTTTCGGCAAAACTCCAACTCATGTTAATTACTTGACGCGTGAAAATGGTCCTAACTACCTCATCTGTATCTTGCCACCAAGCAAAGGAACATCCGCTCTCAGCCAACCTTCCAATAGCAAGAGACAGGTAGATACAAATTGCAGAGGCATAGTCAGAAGAAGCACCATCCCGCATCATTTGATTATGAGTTTCACCTAGAGCATCGCCAAAGAGCTTCAGGGCAGTTAACTGACGTTCGCTAAAAAGTTGATGCCATTGTGTGATTCCATACCCCTGGACCCTGAATCCCAAAGCTTGATTTGGCAGTTTACCCTTCGGTCGCCAAGAGGATTCGGCAGACTGTGTTACTTGAATATTCTCATCCGTGGGTGGCAAGAACAGTTTTCTGCGATTACCCTCAGCGACCACTGTTGTCATTATTGTTTTCATTTTGCCTGCTTTTGCTTGTTCACGTACATAAGGCAATTTGACTGCACTGCCACAAGCGATGCAGGAAGTACCATTTTTGTTTACTATACCGGCCTTCGGGACTCCTTCATCATTGGTTTGCACAACCCATGAAATTGTGTTTGATTCTCTATCAACAACGGGTTTAACCCAATGCTCGTTGCCTTTCTTTTTGGATAGTTGAAACGTTTTCATCAGGGGCATCTGGAGACCGCAAGCAGGATTGGCACACGGCACCGTGCGTGCCCACAACCACGCCACCACTGTGGCAGAGGTGCCATCTGGTAATTGTGCTTTTGGATAGAGGTGCCCGATGCGTTCATACGCTTTCTCACGCATCCACTTGCCATAGTAGCGGATGTCATCTGCTAAACCAGCAGTGCCTTTCCACGGGACGCGCGTTCTCCTGCTACCTGTGCCGGTGAACATTCCCATGGGATCAGCATCAGGGTTGACAGGTTTCTGGTTGTGGAACTTTGGGGGCAGTTCAATCATTGCTTTGTTAAGCAAGACGGGGAGCGGGTTTAGGTCGGAGGCGCGGGCGCGTAATCCCAAACGTTGTGCCTCAAGCGGAATGGAGCCGCCGCCACAAAATGGATCGTAGACAGGAGGGCAATGGTCGCGGAGGTATTTTAGGACTGCATCTGGGTCGTTTTTAAATTTTTTACGAAAAAGCGTTAGATTTTCTCCGTTGTTGCGGGCGACAGAATATGCGATTTCATAGCGTGCCTCTGCCAATAGGTTTTCGTCTTTGCTATTTTGCCAGACCACGAGTCGCTTCATGAGGTTGTGGAGTCGGGTGCGTTCGGCGTTCTGTTCGGGTTCGGTTGGGAATTCGTCTTTGCATTCGGAAGGGTCATCCACCATGCTGGCGAAAATCACAGCACGGCATGCAGCGAGAGGACGGCGTGCCCAATAGCGGTGGAGTGTGGATGGGTGACCATGTGTGAGGGAAGCGTCTTTTGCGGACTCTACGTTGATGGCTTGGAGAGGGATGTTAACCTCGATGAGTTTTTTTCGGTAATTGGGCATACGTCAGTCAATCAGTTTTTGCGCGAAAGTTTCGATGTTCGGCACCCGAGGTGCTGCGAGATGGAGTTCCTTAAGCCGTTCCAAATCATCAATGTTTTGGAGCATAGGTGTTAAGGCACGCACCGCTTCTGTGTGAAATTGCAGTTCAAGCAGAGCCAGAGTATTTTCGATGGTAGTTTGTCTGGCAGCTCGTTCCATTTGGCGTTGGTACGTTTTAGATTCTTGCATAAGTTCCTATTGCATGCTTCTATTCGTGTAACATCTGTGCAAAGGCTTCAAGGCTTTGCATATCGGGTACTGCGACTAACAATTGTTTGAGGCGTTCCAAATCATTAATATTCTGGAGTGCAGGTGTTAAGGCACTCACCTCCTCTGTATGGAACCGCTTTTTAAGCAAAGCCAGAGTATTTTCGATGGTAGTTTGTCTGGCAGCTCTTTCCATTTGGCGTTGGTAGGTTTTAGATTCTTGCATAAGTTCCTCCGGTATGAGTCGGTCTAACAATTCAGCGTTATAGACGATCCCACCAAAGACAGAGATTCGGTTTGCGAGTGCTGTCGCGGAGTTGCAATTCGACGTGTAGGATTGCCTGTTGATTGTTGACGCGGACGCGTTTTACGATATAGGTCTGTCGAGAAATAACTGTCTGTTGCTCGGTGTCAAGGTCCTCAAGGACTTCAACATCTTCCTCGCCAAGAACAAATCTCGAAAGGTCGAGGGCGTGATCTGTCCATAAACTTTTTCCCAGATTGTCGTAGTCTTGTGCCATGCTTGTATTATACCGTAAAGCGGTGGAAAATGTCAAGCGAATTTGAGATGGTGAAATGGCACAGGCTAACAGCCTATGCTACAAAAACTACAGACTTTTAGTTGCTCTCGAATTCGGCTTTGAGGTGTTCGCTGTTTTGCTTTACGGCGCGGGTGGTGTTTTCGGAAAAGCCGTCCGATTTATTGGCAGTAACGGTGATTTCGATTTTCACGTTTCCGCCATCGGCTTGGAGGGTGCGAGCGATTTCGTCCTGTAAGGTTTCTATTTCGTCCATGAAGGGTAATTCTAACTGCAAGGCTTTGGTAACAACCACGTGCGTGGGGCCTTGGGGTGTTTCCTCAATATCGGGAGGTGAGTCTATAGGTTCTGGATCTGGACCCGGTTTCGGGGACGGTGGCTTGACGGGGTCGGGTTGTTCCTCTTTAATCAGTTTTGCCATCTCAGGGTTTATGAGGACGGCTGTGCTACCTTCAGCCACTCGGAGCCCACCAATCTGTTCTTCAAAACGGAAGTTGCGATAGTCGTTCCCCTCATAAGCACTTGCATATCCGAATACACCTGCTGCAATTCCCTCTCTAATGCACGTTGCTAAAACACTTCGGTCCCTCATCCGTGGCATGTAGACGTTTTGTGCCATGAGTTCCCAGAGTGTATCTATGCTGATGTGCTCTTGATAGGTATCGCTGCTCCAGATGTATTGCTGCAATTGTGTCGAGAAGATTTCAGGCGCTATTTTTGTGATGATTGCGTCGTCTTCAACAAATTTGTCACGGAGCCGACTGATGATTCTACGATCATCAATTTTTGCATCAGCGATAGAGAAGCCGTAGATGTTCTTCTGCGGGTCTGCTTGCGTGGGAGCGAGTGTCCATCGGTATGCCTTGAAGATCGCCGTTGTTACCGCATCCTCAGCGGATTCGAGGTTTTCCGTGGTTTGGTCTAACCTTGCTCCTTCAAGCGTGGTGAGAGCACTGTTTAGAACATCCCCGTTCATGATAGAGTTCCACGCGAGGTACTTTTTAACAAGATTTATGAGGTCTCGGATAGCGTCTCGCCGTGGGGCAATGAAGAGCAGTGTGTTCCTGAAGGTGCGCTGTCGATCATCCTCCGCGCTGTATGTAAGGATGTGGCGTGCTGTATCACTGGCTATATCCGTCTCCTTTTCGCGGCTTGGTAGGGATGCCTGTGGGTGAAGGATAACGTATTGAATCGTTTCGGAGTCCTTGACGGAACTTGGAGACGTTGGGCAGACGTTCACACTCGGATCGCGTCCGATGGCTCTTTCCAACCGTGAAACGATCTCAGCATAGATATCTGTGTCGGTATATTCCGCAGCGCGATCTATAGCGACCTTGTTGAGGTTCTCCTGGGTGTGGAAGTAATATCTATCGTCAAGATTATAGAGGAAGTAGAGGTTGCCACTCATTCTGCTGAGGGCATCATTGTAAACGGCGACCCCTTGTCCGGGTTCAACAACCCCGAGGTGAATTTGACGATTCGTGATGCCTTTGACCGCGCCCCCTGTGGCACTTCCAAGGAAGATGGTGCGTGCGGTTCGGCGTGCTGCATTGCCTATCTCAATGAAACTTTGAGAGCTCCTATCGATCTGTTCAGTGCGGGAACCGTGGCTGTCTATCTCTTGGACAATGGGATCCCAATGTCCACCGGATCTTGCAAGCAGTCTCGTGAATTCATCGGCGAGTGCCGGATCGTCAAGTGTGAGGTTCGCGGGCATTATCAGCAGAGAAGGATCCTGTTCTTGGTAGAGCCGGGAGATACAGGTTGCCATCATCCGCAGCACGCCGCGGGTGCGTTGAAATCCAGGAATTACTGCCCAGTCTTGGGAAAGCCGGTCAAATACCTCTGGGTGTATCGGGTAGCAGTCTTTCATACGCTGTAAGTAGCGTTGATCATTGACCCCTTCGGGGTATTCGTTGCGCGAGTTCTGGTACATCCTTCTAAACGCTTCACAAGTTAGGTCTCGCTCTGTCTCATCAATTACACTCCCGAACAATCTCCTCCGCACAACCTCATAAGCGTTGTCCATTTCTAAAGGTATTGAGACAGCGTCAACTCTTTCAAGGATAGATTCGAGTGCTTCAAGGACACTTAACCCGCCTTCTCCGCCTGCGTGCGTCTGCCCTTCTGGTAAGGTAGCGATGAGCGTAACGTTTTCAGATCTCTTGACGGACTCCGTAACCGCTTGAAAGAAGGTGTAGATACTTTCTCGTGTGACACCTTGGACGTTGCTCACATAAGCGACAAGTTCATCTATCAAAATCACAGAGGGTCCAACGTGTTCAAAGAGCGCGTCCAATTGATTTCCGCCGGGGGCGGTGCCTTCGCGTGCGGCTTTTCTTACGATATTATACCCATCTTGCCCACCGAGTTGATCCGCCATCATGCCCCAAAGGGTGTTGAGCGGGTCTCCCTGTTGGGTTTCATCTGCATCTGTGGTCGAGAGATAAGTGCCGACGAGGACAGAGACATTCGCATTAAGCGGCGCGTTGTGTTCCCATTCTGCCTCTTCCAGAATGTCCTCTATTTCTTTCCGCAGTCTTGCATAATCGCCATCTGCTGGAAGTTCTCTCAGGATGTTAATCCCAGTAACAAGGTGATAGAGGGCGATAAGACTATGCGTCTTGCCACCCCCGAAACCGGTTTTGAGTTGGATAACCGGATTACCGCCTTTGCCACCCAGGCGTTTTAAGGTATTGACTAACAATTCTCGGAGTCCGGGGGTGATGTATGTCTGATTGAAGAATATTTCGGTTT
Source organism: Candidatus Poribacteria bacterium (assembly GCA_009839745.1). Classification (NCBI taxonomy): domain Bacteria; phylum Candidatus Poribacteria; species Candidatus Poribacteria bacterium. The sequence goes on along the minus strand of VXPE01000050.1, from coordinate 13,349 downwards.
CACCGTATTCTGGCGTTTTCGCGTTTCCTTCAAAAACCTCTTGAAGGTCGGCGGCGAATTCCGATTTTCGGAAGGTGCCTTCGATGACATCCGTATTGGGACGTATGACATCACGCCATGATTTGAGGTCGGATGTCTTTCTACGCGGTAGTTTCGGTTTCGGGTCTACAGTTGATGCCGCGCGGGTGAGTAATGTGTCGCGAATGGCTTCAACTTCTCGCTTCTGGTCGGGGGCGTTGATTTGCCCAAGTACATCTGCAATGTCGTGGAGTCGTGAAAGGGCGTAGCTGAGATCGATGTCTTCCGTTCCAGGGTGCGAAACCTGATTTCGTGCTTCCGTTACAATACCGACGGCACTCCGAATATCGCGATCTGGATCGAAACGTTGTTCAAAGGCATTGTGCCAATATCTTCTGAAGAGGTGTGGGAAATCGCCAATATCTATAGCTGCTTCGTTTTGGAAGCGATCTTCTGGGGATAAACCTTGCACTGTTTTCAGGTTTCTGAGAATAAAAGGGCGCATGGCATCGCGGTAGATGTTGAGTGCTTGATAGAGTGCGTCTTGGTTTGGACGTTTAGGCGAATCCACGTATTTGAAACTCCGTCTCCGTAATTTTTCAGCAGTATAGCAGGTTTTCGGTTTTCGGTCAAGCGCGGGATTGCTCCTTGTCTATTCAAAGATCCAGTTTTCTCTTTTATTAGATCGACTACCTTGATGCATTGAAGGTTAAAATGGGCACAGGCATCGGGAATTTTTGGTCTATTTTCGCTATTCGTGGGATTTTCCTCTGTCACAACGATACAGTTTTGAGTAATCATCGCCAAAGCAATAACCCACGGGTCAGCCCCTGATCTTCCAGTTCGGTTGTCCACCAACCTTGGAAATTCCGATAACACTTTGCTGACTTGCTCCTGCACGAATTCATCGATTGGTACTTGAAAGTATGGCTTTAATTGATACTCGTCGCACCATTGTTTTATATCCGTATCTCTCATTGCTTCATCAAAAACAATTTGTGACATTTTCAGTCGATCGTTTTTTATCAATTCCTCAATCTTACGCCACAAAGATGGGAAGTTTTCGATTGGGTATCGTTCATGAAAGGCAGCAATTAACGCGCTCGTGTCAAGACTGTAAATTATCTGATCACGATTAAGAAATGAATTCATGCGAAGATAGTACCCTCAATTTTAGCAAGGTGTTTTGTGTCACAATTGGAAAGAACGGAAGCTAACTCGGCACGTGTGATTTTCTGCTCATAATAAGCTGTAAAAGCAGTTCGTGCGAAGTACTCACCGGAGGTATTGAGAAGCCGATTATGATAAGGGACGGCTCCACCTGTTCGCGCTGGGGTGTCCTTGTACTTTGCCAATTGGCGGTTTCTGTACGTTCGATAGTCATGTCGTGTAATTTTTCCAAGTGTCAACAATCTACGCATGATAACTTCAGGGCTTACATGAAAGAACTTAGTGATTCTGGGTAGTTCCTCTTTAAACATCTCCAAATTTACTATCTCTAACAATTCATTTTCAGGAACTAAAACCTCGGCAGCTACCTGATTGCAGAAAACCTCAATTGGATCCAAATTGGAGGGGAGAGTTGCTTCAAAACCTGTATTCTGGATAACACTTTCACCGAGTGCAATATGCACCAATTCGTGAATAAGGGTAATAGTGGCGAAATATGCTTAACGTATCCTACTCAAAAAAAGGACTTAAAGTATACCACAAAAAACCTGAATTGTCAAAGGATGGTTTTGACAATAAGGTAAAATTAAAATTCCTCAATGCGAATCTGTTGGTTGGGTTTGATATTTGTGCGTGTGCTGACAGCACCGCTGGGCCACGTTACCTCAATTGTTTCAATGATGGTATCGTCGTTTATACCGAAGATGGCAGTGAGTTCGCTCTGTGAGCAGTAACTGGATCCGCTTTTGACGGTGTGGGTCTGTGTTCCGAGCGCAGAGGTTATGCGGATCTGCGCGCCGATGCCGTCGCGGTTGCTCGTTTGTCCGACGAGTTGAATCTTAATCCATGCCTTGCGGTTGCCACCCTCGTTTCGGAAGAGGTGTGCGGGTCCGTTAGAGGTCGTAACGAGCAGATCCCAATCGCCGTCGTTGTCGATATCGCCGTAGGTGCCCCCTCTGCCAACCATTGGCTTTGCCAAATCCGTGCCGACTTGATGAAGCACATCAGTGAATTTGCCCTGGGAGTCGTTATGAAATAGATGCGGGGGTTGGGCGTAGGTAACTTGCGTCTGGATGGCGTTGATGTCGGTTTCGACGTGTCCGTTGGCGGTGAAGATGTCGAGGTTGCCATCGAGGTCGAAGTCGAAGAAGAAACATGCGAAGGTGAGCGTCAATAAGGTGACATTTCCGATATGCGCGGCAGGGGCATCATCGATGAAAAAGTCGCCTTCGTTGTGATAGAGGTTGAGCATCTCATTGGAAAAGTTGCCAATAACGAGGCTCTCTCTGCCGGTGCGATCATAATCTGCGGCGTCGATACCCATTGCGCCGGTTGCGACCCCGCTTTCGTTATAAGCGATTCCCGCAAGCATTCCGCTTTCGATGAAGGTGCCGTCGCCGTTGTTTTGATAGAGTTTATTGGGTTGTGTGTCGTTCGCCTCGAAGATGTCCGGTAAGCCATCGGCATTGTAGTCGAAGATGCAAACACCGAGGGATTTGCTCGTATTGTCCTCAATCCGTGCGATACGGGAGACATCCGCGAAGGTGCCGTCGCCCCGATTTCTGAAGAGTTTGCTGGATTGACCTGTGTAGGATTCGGGGGTGCAGTAGGATTTATTGATGCCGTCGAGGGTACAGAACAGATCGTTTTCGATGCTCCATTCGACATAGTTGGCGACGTAGACATCCAGGTGTCCATCCTTGTTGTAATCGAACCACGCGCAGCTTGTGCCGAAACCGGGGTTATCAATACCAGCGGCTTCCGTAACGTCGACAAAGGTGCCGTCACCCCTGTTTTGGAAGAGCCGATCGGTTTCAAGGGTGCTAATATAGATATCTGGATCGCCATCGTTATCGTAATCCGCGACGGCAACCCCCATCCCGTAAAGCGGTGTCGCGAGCCCCGCGGATTCGGTGACATCCGTGAAGGTGCCGTCTTGGTCGTTGCGGTAGAGTGCCATGGTTTGCCGCTTCTGGGTTGCCTTGCCTTCCCAATCCTTTCCATTGACGAGCAGGATGTCCTGCCAACCGTCGGTGTTATAGTCGATGAAGGCGCATCCGGATCCCATGGTTTCGGGGAGGTATTTCTTGCCGAAGGCACCCGTGTTATGGACGAAGTCGATGCCTGCTTCGTGTGTGATGTCGGTGAATTGCGGCAGGGATTGTGCAAGGGCGTTGAAAGAAAAAAAAATCAGGAAAGTTATCAAGTGTGCTAAAAGTGCTACAGCATTAAACCAACTTTCTAACTTTACGGATTTTAGTACACCTGCAAACTTTTTGGCGTAGTATAGTTCCTGTTTTACCATTAGATGAGAATCCATCGACCCTCCTTCCATGAGGTTTGGATGGCAGTTTGCACGTCAGCGACTGCGGCGGCTTCTCGGAAACTGGGGTTGCCCTGTTTTCCTGTGTGGATGGCTTGCAAAAACTGGTAAGCTTCGATTGTCTTCAGGTCATCATAACCTAATCCAACGGCGGGACCGGGATTAAAATAGCTGTGAAACGGGTGGCTCGGACCGCTTAATACGCGGATGTATCCGTCTGGGTAACCCTCCTCGGCGGGTAGGTACACCTCAAGTTCGTTCATCTGCTCGAAGTTCCAGCGCAAGGCACCCGCTGTCCCGTGCACCTCAAACGCCATTTCGCATTTTGGACCGGTGATAATCCGACACGCCTCCAGTGAGCCGCTGACCCCGTTCTCAAACCTGACCAATGCCCCGACATAATCTTCGTTCGTGACGGCAGCGGTTTCGCCGTCTGTTCCGAGGGTGAAGTGTGTGCCGGTGCCTGCTGTTGCTACAGGACGTTCCGGGATAAAGGTCTCGTGTTGTGAGACAACGCTGTCAATACGACCCACGATGAAGTGTGCCATGTCAATGACGTGAGAAAGTAGATCACCCAACGTTCCTAATCCAGCGATTTCCTTCTGGAAACGCCATGAAAGGACCGCGCGTGGGTGACTTGCGTAACCCGCGAAAAATCTACCGCGATAGTGGGTTAAAGTACCGAGTTTTCCCTCTGAAATCAATTGATGTGCGTATTGAACGACGGGTGCCCATCTGTAGTTATAGCCGACACAGGTGATTACACCTGCCCGCTGTGCCGCTGCGTAGATTGCTTTCGTTTCTGCTGGGTTCCGTCCGACGGGTTTCTCACAGAAGACGTGTTTTCCTGCGGCTGTCGCTGCCTCGACGATCTCAAGGTGCATGCTGTTCGGCGCGGCGATATTGATGATCTCTACATCTGCGTCATCTATGATGTGTCGAAAATCGGTGGTTGTGCGTTCAAACCCGAAACGTGTTTTCGCCTCGGTTGTGCGTTCGACGACATCATCGGCACAGGTGACAAGTCTCGGATGGAGCGGACTGTCGTGGAACCGATCCGTGATCTGATGATATGCCCGGGCGTGTGTCATGCCCATCCATCCCATGCCGATAATGCCAATGCCTATTGTGTTCTTTTCCATTTTTTAATTATACAGGTCTTGCGCAATTTTGGCGATATGACGCTCTGTTAGGCGGATCCCTATAAAAAAACGGGACCCTTCTCATTGCACAGGCTAACAGCCTATGCTACTATCTGATTGGATTCCCTGTCTTGAGTTGTCCCCATGTGGTTGCGAGTTTGGTTTTTGGGTTGACAGGACGTGCCCTTCCGGGGCCCCCATTCTTGATATTCGGACCTGTGATTTCGACATCGTCAAAGTGGGCTTGCCCGTCTGCGATGACGAGTCCGGCTTGTCCACCTTTCAAGGGATCGTCGTCAATGATACTGAATACTTCGTCGTTCACTTTAAATTCAAGTGTGCCGTCTTCGTGGACGGCGGCAGTGAGTTCATACCACGTATCGATTTGGGCATCAAAAGCAAAGATGACGCTGGACCAGTCGTCTGGGAGTGCTTTGACGATTCTGGCGTTGCCGAAAACGTAGTCGATAAAAAAGAGGTAACGGGTATCTTCCTCACCTCTGTCGTGAAGTGTCAATCCGATACTTGGAGGTTCGTTTTTGTCTTCCACTAACTTTGCACGGCAGGAGAACGAATAGTTTTTCCACGTGAGTTCACCGGTAATCCAGAGGCTCATGAAACCGGGCAAAAATATTTCTCCGACTGCTTCGCCGTTGCTAACCCACCATTTTTCAACCTGTCGGTCGATATTAAAAATTTTCCATTCACGGGTGTCTTTGTCTTCAAAATCGTCTCGCCACGTCCCCGCAAAGACAGGGTGCCATGCTTGGACTGAAAGGCAGATGATTGTAGTGATCGCGAGTATGGGTGTTAATTTTCTCATTTTAAGCCTCCGTGATTATGCACTGTCCATCTGAAGCTGCATAGGGGCAAAAGCAACAGTGTTCGAGATTCTTTTCATAAACCCCGCCCTGCAGTGCTAAGATTCTTTTCTCCCACTGTTCCTGGAGTTCCTGCAATTGTGCTGGACTGAAGTGCCTCTGTTCCGACTGACCCTGTTCGGTAAAAAAGATATTAATTGTCACAGTCGATTGATTTGGATAACACCGATGCAGGAGTAGACTGTAAAGTTCCATTTCTGGATCGGGTGTATCTAAATTTTGAGCCGCGTCGGTTTTAAAATTGATTATCTGATAGTTTCCTGTTTCGTCTTTAAAGAGTCTGTCGAACGTGCCATCAACGATATGCCCGTTAATGTCTGCGTGAATGTGCTGGTTAACCTGAACCGTGGATGCAGAGAATGCCGTTTCACCGAGTTCCGAGTTGATGAAATTGTTAACGTGCTGTAGGAGAGAACTCTGATTCCCGATTTTCGATTCAGTCGTTACTTCAGGATAATTCTCAAGAACTTTGTCAATCGTAGTGTCAAGTTCTTCTATATCTGACTGTTGCCTGATTCGTGCCAGTGTGGAACGGAGCGCGGCATTGATCTCGTCTTCGTCCACATCCGGTGTTTCTTGCCCGTTCGTTGGAATTTGTAGGACGTTTTGTAACTGATAGCGTAGCGGACACCGGGCATAGTTCGCGAGTTCAGAGACAGAGAAAGCTGCGGAAGTCCCAGTCAGTTCCGGTTTTCGTGGCAGCTCAGGGAAATCAACGGGTGTTGTTTCATCGGAGATTTCATCTATGGATTCAGTCTCTGTAACCCCCTGATGGATCGGGATTTGGAGTTGGAAGGATTCAGTGTTTTTGCTGTTTGCTGTGAATACTTCCAATGAGACGGGCAGTTCCAGTAAACGATCCTCTTCATCAATATCGAGATATTTGTAGAGCCATTCAAGGATTTGCTGTGGTTTTCCGCTGTCTGAAAGGGTGCCTGATAAGATGAGCCGATCGCAAGCCCGTGTTGTGCCGACATAAAATAGGCGTTTCTTTTCCGCTATTTCTTTCTCGTTTGTCCGGTTTTTCATGTGTGTAACAATGTCTGGCTCAGTTTTGTTGTAGTCTTTATCGGGATTAAGGGGACTGAAACCGATACCGAATGCCTCATCAATGAAAGGCTCTCTGTCTGTTTGCCCTTGCCGATCAAGCCTTGGGAGGATGACGACTGGAAACTGTTTCCCTTTGGAGGCATGAATGGTCATAATTTCTACTGCGCCGCTGCTTGCCTCAACGGGTGCCTGTCCCTCCCGTCGCTCTTCCTCAATCAGAATATCCAGAAATTCGATAAAGTCTGGAAGAATCTGCTTGGTTTCATCGCCATCAAAGTTTCTGGCGTGTTCTAAAAGTTTTTGATAGTTTACCCAGCGTTGTTGTCCCTGCTTTCCGGTTTTCAGTGTCCCAATCATTCCTGTTTCATTAACGATGGTTACGATGAGTTGGTTTACAGGCATTCGGTGCGCGAATTGCTTATGCTTTTTTAAAGTGGCTATCGCCGTGCGGAGGTTATGGGACCGATCTTGATAGTTCTGCGCTTGCTCCCAAAAATTTTCTCCTTTTTGGAGTGAAATTTCGTAGAGTTCGGTGTCGGAGATACCGAAAGCGGGACCGCGAAGGACAGCAGCAAGAGATGTTTCGTTTTCTTTTGGATCGTTAAGGAAGTTGAGATAGTTCCAGATGTCGTAGATTTCTTGTCGTTGATAGAAACCAACACCCCCAGTGGTGAGATACGGGATGTCGGCTTCAAGCAGGGCGTTTTCAATATCCGGAAGATGTCTTCTACTGCGGATGAGGATGGCAATGTCACCATATTCAATCGGATGTTCCGCTTCCTGTCCCCTGCCCTCTTCACTGGCGCCTCGCTTATAGATGGTTTCTGCGTTTGCTTTCATGCTTTTGATGTGGTGTGCGATCAGTGAGTATTCATCTGCTAAACCCTCATCCTGTTTTCCGAGCAGAATTTCAACGCTGCCGTTTGTGTTGACGGGTCGAGCTTGGGTAAGGGCTTCATATTCCACTTCAAATTCGGTCTCTTTTCCATCCCCCATCAAGTGATTGAAAAAGTAATTGACGAACCCGACAGTATCCCGTAAGGATCGGAAATTCTCTGTGAGACGGATATCATCTCCTCCATTATCGACGATTTTTTCCTTCGTCTTTGTAAATACACGGACATCTGCGCCACGGAATGCGTAAATGCTCTGTTTTGGATCACCGACGATAAAAAGATTCGCTGCTGTGAGCTCGTTCGTGAGCAGCATCACCAATTCGTACTGTAGTTCGTTTGTATCCTGGTATTCATCTACCATGTAGTACTTGTGCCGGGACACCAGTTTCTGTCGGATTTCTGCGTTGTCGCGAACGAGATCGCGGGTTTTCAGCTGCAGATCCGTAAAATCGAGTTTACCTTGAGAGAGTTTGGCGGTTCTGTATGCCTTTGAGATTCGGGTGTATAGTTTGAGTAGGTCGTGGATAGTGCTAAGCAGAAAATCATCATCGGTTTCAACTTCATCTGCTGTATTTTTGTTGTCTTTGATAGGCGGTGCAGCTTTAATCTTTTTCGCAGTCGATACGAGAAAATTGATTTCAGCCTCAATACCTGTTGTTGTAACGCGGCTCCCCAGAAAGTCTCTTTTCGCAATGTCATTGCGAGCCGTTGTAATGAGATATGCAGTATCTGTAAGTAGGTTCAACGCGTCAGATGGGTCTAAGTTTTGCCCATGTAGTGTTTCTAAGTGTTGCGTCAAGTCTTTGACTGCCGCTGCATTTTTGCCGCTTGCAATCTGCAAAACGGTATTTAAGCATCGGATGAATTCAGGGATGTCAATTGTTGACATGAGTCTTTCCTGAATCTCCTGTTGTCTTTCACGAACCCGTTTTTGTAAGGCTCCACGTATCTCTGTATCGTTTGGATGCCTATAGATTTCCTGCATGAGGTGTTCGAGGACATCACGTTGATTTATCATAGTGGAGAGGAGATCGACCAGTTTCTGCTGCCCTCCGTAGCGTTGTAGCAAACGGGTAAACGCGTCCCGATGTTTATCTTCCTCGTCTGTAGCAATGTCTCTGAGGGTTTGCTTCACGGTTTCCTGTAGTAAGAGTTTCTGATCGATGCCTTGTAGGATGCTGAAGTTGGCTGGGACCTCCGCTTGGAAAGGGAATTCTCGTAGGATGCGTGAGCAGAACGCATGGATTGTTGAGATGTGTGCCGTGCTCATTTTTTCACGGAGACCTTGTAGCGGATTGTCCCGTTCTGAACGTTCACGTTCTTCATGAAGTGAGAGTTCCTCAATAATTCGCTCCTTCATCTCGGCGGCGGCTTTGTCAGTGAAAGTGATGGCGACAATCTCTTGCGGGTCGGCGTTACCTTCACGCAAAATTTTGAGATAACGTTCGACCAATACCGTGGTTTTTCCAGACCCGGCACCAGCGGTTACGCAGATGTGTTTTTCTATATTAAGGGCATCTTGTTGGCTGGATGTTAGTCGCATATTTTAATTTATGGTCCTCTGGGCCGCTCTCCATTTCATTACGAGCGGGTTTCTGGTGCATTCGTGATTGAAATCAGGATATGTACAGTATAGCGTCAAGAGCCAAGCCTGCAACAATACGCAGAAATACGCAGAAATACGCAGAAATGCCCAAGCAAAGACCCCTATCAAAAACCCCAAGCAAAAACACGCAGGCGGATATACGTCAAGGATCGTTGATTCTTCAACCTTCCTTATCGAACCGCAAGGTATAATTAAAAATCGGGCAGTGGGATAACTGCGTCTGCTGATATTGACAGTTGCACGGTGTCTCCCGGCTTTTTTGTTTCTGTGCCGGGATTGTGGTGGACGGCTTTAAGGGGAAGGTCTTCGGAGACCATCAGTTGATATTCCTCTACCCTGCCTAAATAGTTGACCGCAGTCACTTTCGCGGTTATCCTGTTTTCGATGGGGTTTCCGCCATTCTGACCGTTGTCAATCACAAGTGCCTCTGGTCGAATGGAGCACTGCACGGGTGTCCCTTGTGTGAGTTCGTGATAAATCGTCGTAGAGTGGAGGGTGCCGGCGGATGTTTCTATAGTTGCACTCCCATTTGATGCCTGTTCGATCTTGCCTGAAATAAAATTGGTTTCCCCAACGAAGCTTGCAACAAAAGCATTCTTTGGAAACTGGTATACTTCGCGCGGCGTGCCGACTTGGATGACAACACCGTCCTGCATAATTGCCATTCGATCTGCCATAGAGAGGGCATCCACCTGATCGTGTGTGACGTAGAACATTGTAATATTGGTGCGGTCGTGGATCTGCTTTATTTCGTCGCGCATTTGCTGTCGGAGTGCGGCATCGAGGTTACTAATCGGTTCGTCGAGGAGGAGAACACTCGGTTCAATCACAAGGGCACGGGCGAGGGCAATGCGCTGCTGTTGTCCACCAGAGAGGGTGTTGACAGCACGGTCCCGAAAATCTTCCATCTGGACCATTTCCAGTGCGCGCGTGATTTTTTCGGTGCGTTCCGCTTTTTCGAGTTTCCGAAGCGTTAGCCCGTATTCGATGTTTTCGGCGACCGACATGTGGGGCCACAAGGCATAGTTCTGGAATACCATGCCTGTATTGCGTTGGTGTGGTGGCACGTCGTTCATGACGGTATCGTCGAATCGGAGTTCACCGGTGTCGGGTTTATAGAATCCGGCGACGATTCGGAGGAAGGTGGATTTGCCGCATCCGGAGGGACCGAGAAGGAAAAAGAATTCCCCCTTCTCAATCTCCAAGCTCACGTCGTTGACCGCAATCGTCGTGTCGAATGCCTTCGTAACATGGGTTAATTGAACTGCAACTGCCATTCTTTTAATTTTCCTTGCGGATAAATAACGGGGTCTGAGGCTTTAACGATTTTCGTGTTCGAGTTGAAGAAACACCCTATCAAAAACCCTGCGTGTTTTTGCGTATTGTTGCAGGCTTGTGGTTGTGTTCTACGCGAAAACCTGCGCGTAAGCGTAGCGGAGCGCAGTCCAGAATCCCATAAATTAAAAATCTTTCACGCATCGAAATCCAATAGTGCTTCCAGACGAAAGGTGATACCATCGGTCTGCGACACGGAGGTCTTCCGGACTTCCACCCCAACCGCCGCCGCGTAGGATACGAAAATTTTCGGTATCTGGCGCAATTTCTCTGCCGAAGCGAGGGTTGTTTTCTGGACTGATGCTATAGAATTCGCTGTTGTATTCATCGAAGCACCACTCCCATGCATTGCCTGCCATATCGTAGAGGTTATAGCCGTTGGGTGGGAAACTCCCAACCGGTGCTGTCCATTTCCATCTATCCGCGCCGCCTACATTGCCAAAGTTGGCATCTGCATAGGTTATTATATCACCATTCGGGTATCGTTTACCAGTCAGACCTCCGCGTGCGGCGTATTCCCACTCTGCTTCGGTAGGTAGCCGTTTATTTGCCCACGCTGCGTATGCAGCCGCATCGCGCCAATTCACCCGAACAACAGGCGCATCGGGGGCATTGAATCTTGGGTTATGCGACAGCGGTGGCTGAGGGTAGCCTGTGCTTTGGACGAACTTCTGATAACGGGCATTCGTTACTTCGTGGATGTCCATGTAAAATGCGTCGAGGGTGACGGTATGCACGGGGTGTTCATCGCTATCCCCGATGGTAGAACCCATCTGAAACGTGCCTGCCGGAATCAGCACCATTGTTGCACCATCGACTCCAGAAACGATTTCTGCTGCGTTTTTAGTCGTGGAGGAACCGTCTTCGCTTTGCCCACAGGCGGACATGCCAACGCTGATGATACCAATGAGAAAGATCCCCACGGCTCTCATAACGCCTTTGCAACCTGTGTAGCAGTTTCGACGATCCACGTCTGTTCTCTTTCATAAACTGTCCGCAGATCCAACCAGAAGAGACCCTCCTTGATTCTACCGATGACGGGAATTGTAGCGTTTCGGAACTGCGCAGCGAGCATTTCAGCGGAAACTTCCGCGGGTTCAAGGACAAGGGCGATACTCGGTAATGTCTCGACAGGAAGTGCCCCACTCCCGATCTGTCCATAGGTGTCTGAGACCTGAATATCCACTTTTTCTCCGAAGAGGGATTCTAACTGCGCTTTGAGCTCGGTCGCAAGGGTGTGGAGTGTCTCCATGGGTCGGGTATAGCGGTTGAGCATCGGAAACCGTTCCGTTAGGGCGTCGTCCGCTGTGAGATAGAGTTGCAACGTCGCTGACAAACCGGCAATGATGAGTTTATCGACGCGGAGTGCCCGCATCATCGGATTTTTACGCATCTTCTCGATCCATTCCGTTTTACCAACGATAATTCCGGCTTGGGGTCCACCGAGGAGTTTATCCCCGCTAAAGGTGACAACGTCGACACCACTGGCGATGCGTTCTCCGACGAGCGGTTCATGCGGGAGTCCATAAGTCGTCATATCAATGAGTGCACCGCTCCCAAGGTCTTCCATCGTTGGGATGCCGTGCTGCGCACCGAGTTCCGTCAGTTCTTCCATTGAAGGCGTTGAAGTGAAACCGAGAATTTTGTAGTTGCTCGGATGCACCTTGAGTAAGAGGCCTGTATTTTCATTGATAGCCTCGGCGTAATCGCGGAGATGGGTTCGATTGGTAGTGCCGACTTCTCGGAGGATCGCACCGCTTGCCGCCATCACGTCAGGAACTCGAAATGCGCCACCGATTTCGATGAGTTCTCCGCGTGAGACGATGACCTCTTTACCGCGTGCCATCGTCTGAAGTGCGAGTAGAACCGCCGCGGCGTTATTGTTGACGATTGTAGAAGCTTCACAGCCGGTCAATTGTTGTAAAAGGGGTTCGGTGATCCTATCTCGATGCCCGCGTCTTCCCGTTGCGATGTCGTATTCGAGGTTGACGTAATTCTGTGCGGCTTGCTGGATAGCTTCACAGGTAGCCGTGCTTAGCAGCGATCTGCCTAAGTTGGTGTGTGTGACCGTGCCTGTTGCGTTGACGACGGGACGCATACGCTCGCCTATCTTTTCCAGGATTTTCTGATGTGTCCGCTTGGCGTATTCCGCGTGTTCTGGGAGTTGCGTATGATTTCCGCTCAGGATGTCGTTTCGGATGTCGGCGACGACGGCGCGCAGTGCCTCCGTCACAAGCGAACGCGTGTAGATGGCTTGCAAGTCAAGCATTTCCTGTGTGTTCAGGAGTTTTTCGATGGCAGGCAGATGCCGTAGGAGGTTTTTGGGCATGTTCGGAGTCAACTTATTTCTCCATTGAGATCGGGATATTCAAGAGGATTTTTATCATCCATTCGCCGTCATGTGCGGGATTGTAAATCAATCCGTTTTGTATGTCAACGCAGAGGTCAAGCATTTCTAAGACCATGTGCCCGACGAGAACGGGTGCGTCTTCAGGAAGGTCTGTTACTGTGATGAAGTCGCTTCGTTCCAACATCGTATATTTGACCTGTGAATAAACAGTCCGATCTATGGTGCCGTTTGCAGTCTGTGCCCGGATGTTTCGGAGCGGCGTAAGCCCGAGTTGGTGAATCAGTGATGTAGGTAAACAGAGTCCTGTTGCGCCGGTATCGACGAGGGCGTTTTCTATGGTAATTCTGCGTACATCTTCGGAGTTGATAGCACCTAATTCTACGGCATATAGGTCTTTTAGATTTTCGAGTTCAATTCGGGTGGTATGTTCCATTTTTATGTTTTTTAGGTTTCTGGATTTCTTGATTAGTACATAATCTTTCTATCGATCATAGGCATCCCTACGATGTTTGATTCGATAAACATTATAGTGAAGCCCAAAAATAAGTTGACATATTCTGAGATGTCTGCTACCTTCT
>VXPE01000049.1 GCA_009839745.1 Candidatus Poribacteria bacterium | reverse complement strand
CCGGTTCGGTTAGGAAACCGAACCTACCGGGGGCGGAAAGTGTCCATTTATTTTTTGGATCCACTATAAAAGGAGAATTTCGTATGATTTACAAGCAATGGAATTGTGTGGTTTTAATCGCCACCTTGATTTTTTACTGGATTGGAAACGGTATAGCAGCAAATTCAACCGCAACCGGCACTGTATTTTTAGATACAAACGGAAATCAGGTGAAAGACGACAATGAGAAAGGATTGCCTGGGGTTCGCGTCTCAAACGGGCAGGACATTGTAAAAACCGATGCCACTGGAGAATACTCGCTTGCTGTCAGTGATGACACCATTCTCTTTGTCATTAAGCCGCGTGGGTTTATGACACCGGTTAACGAAAATCGTCTTCCACGATTTTATTACGTTCACAAACCGCACGGTTCCCCAGAAGGACTGAAATATGCCGGTATTGCCCCCACCGGTCCACTACCGGAATCGGTTGATTTCCCGCTCACTGAACAGTCCGAGTCGGATACCTTCAAGGTCCTCGTCTTCGGGGATACACAACCGTATAATATGCAAGAGATCGAGTGGTTAGCACACGATGTGGTTGAAGAAATTATTGGCATTGATGCGGTGTTCGGACTCAGCCTTGGCGATTTGGTAGGCGACGATTTAGACTTATTCCATCCCCTTAACGAGGTGATGGCTACCGTTGGGATACCCTGGTATAATGTTCACGGTAACCACGATATGAACTTCCTTGCTACCGATGACCGATACGCGGATGAAACCTTTGAACGTGTGTATGGACCCGGCTGCTATTCATTTGATTGGGGGCCTGTTCATTTCATCAACATCGACAACGTATATTTTCACCGCGATGAAGAAGACAACCCTCGCTACTTGAGTGAGGTCGGAGAACGACAGTTGACGTTCATTCGGAACGACCTTGCTTTTGTGCCGAAAGATCAGCTCATCGTTGTATCCCTGCATATTCCGTTGACCGAGATGCGGGATGTGAAGGAGTTGATGAATCTGCTCGGCGATCGACCCTACACGTTATCCCTGTCAGCGCACACGCACGTCCAACGGGATGACTTCGTCGGACCGGAGCACGGTTGGCATGGGGATGCCCCACATCACCACCACAACCATGCAACCACCTCAGGCTCGTGGTGGCGGGGCGCGCTCGATGAAATCGGTATTCCGCACACAACCATGCGAGATGGTGCACCGAACGGATATGGTATCTTCACATTCAGCGGAAACCAATATTCAATTCGGTTTAAAGCCGCCCGGCGTCCAGCGGACTATCAGATGAATATATGGGCACCCTGGGAAGTCGCGTCGACAGAAACTGGGAAAACAGATGTCATTGTTAACGTTTTTGGAGGCACCCAACGCTCAACGGTTGAATTCCGTCTGGGTGAAGTCGGAGAATGGAGACCAATGACCTATATGCCCCAAGAAGACCCGTACTATAAAGCCCTCAAGGCACGGGACAATGCGAACCAACTTGAGCAGAGACTGCATACCGCGCTTCGAGAAACAATGCAGTCGCAGTTGAAGGAAGACAGCGAACTACCCCAAAGAGGGCGCGCGCTGAGCGGGATTACAAAATCATTACATATCTGGCAAGCGCAGCTCCCAGCAAATGTCCACAAAGGAACACACGTTATCCACGTCCGGACAACCGATATGTTTGGTCAAACTTTCACAGGGCGGAGAATTATCCGAGTGCAATAGCCTAAACTTTGGCGAAATGTTCAGGGTAATTTGAGGTGATACCCTGCACACCGAACGCTTCCATCTCGCGCATACGGGAGATGTCGTCGACAGTCCAACACCAGAGTGCGATGCCGCGTCGTTGGACTTCATAAGCGAATTCCGCTGTAATCAGGTGGTGATTGACATTTAGTAGGTTGCTGCCGAGTTCTCCGAGTTGCTGGCACAATTGGATAGGAGAGGCGTGGTTGTTGTGATCCCCGATGAGCCATCCCGTTGGAATGCGAGGCTCTAACGCACGAACGGTCTGTAAAACAGCGGTATGGAAGGAGATAATAACGGTGAGATCTCGTGTGCCGGTCTCTCGGATTCTCGCGACGACTGCCTCTGCTATCAAAGGGTCTTTAATTTCTAAAACGGCAATAGTTTTCTTTGCGATGCATTCCAGTGCCTCTACGAGCGTCGGCACGGGTTCACCAACAAATTCGGGGCTGAACCATCCCCCAGCATCGGCACGTCGAATCCTCTCCAAAGTGGTTTGATTGACGTGTCCCTGGTGATTCGTCGTTCGATCCAAGGAGGTATCGTGTATTACGACGACTTCGCCATCAGCGGTCCCGTGTAAATCAAGCTCAACGGCATCCACACCGATTTCAATTGCCTTTTTGAATGCCGCGAGCGTATTTTCCGGGGCAGTTCCCGATGCCCCACGGTGTGCAATCCGAATCATTTTAATTACACCTTGCGGAGAAATAACGTGGATCTGAAATTTGACATCCCTTTCTCAAATCCGCTCTCCAAATGTAAAGCAAAGACAAATTATGCCATTTAAGGAGGACCTAATTTCATTACGAGCTACGAGTCTGGAAAAAATTGATGAATCGGAGGTCGATCAATTAAAGATCGCTATTGCTCTGTTTAATTTTCTTTAAAAGCGTGGTTCGACTTATCCCGAGCAATTCCGCTGTTTTACTGTGGTTACCCGAAAATTCATCCAACACCAGTTCAATGAGTGCTTTATCTAACAACGCAACAACTTCCTCGTAAAGTCCCGGTCTCTTTTGCGTGATAGCCGCCTTCGTAATGTCTTGTAAAACAGATTTGAGGGACTCTTGTAGGTATGACGTGCTGGTAGGATCTATCTGATGTCCCGTTCGGATTTCTGGTGGCAGATCATCCGGCAGGATCACATCTGCCCGGCAGAGTGTCCCTGCGCTTCGGATGCAGTTCTCCAACTCACGCACGTTGCCGGGCCAGTGATAGTCTTGTAGCAATTCCATTCCTTCTTTAGAGATGCCGCGGATCGACTTCCCAAGTTCTTCTTGTATGAGTTGCAGGAAATGTGTAATTAGTAACGGGATGTCCTCTTGGCGTTCCCGTAACGGCGGTAGATGCAGCGCGATGCGCTTGAAACGGTAGTAGAGATCCTCGCGAAACTGTCCCCGCTTCACCATCTCACTGAGTTCCTGATTCGTGGCAGCGATAACACGGACATCTACATTCAGTCGCCGCGTTCCCCCTAACCGTTCAATCTCCTGTGTTTGGAGGGCGCGAAGGAGTTTCACCTGTAATGTTGGGGTCATATTGCTGACTTCATCGAGAAAAAGTGTTCCACCATTCGCCAGTTCAAATCGTCCGGGTTTTCCCTCCCTTTTTGCCCCCGTGAACGCGCCTGCTTCGTAACCAAACAGTTCACTCTCTAAAAGTTCATCGGGAAGGGCACCACAATCAACAGGGACGAAGGGGGACGCCTTCCGAGGGCTGCCTGTGTGGATTGCGCGTGCGACCAGATCCTTACCCGTCCCCGTTTCGCCCTCAATCAGCACAGTCATCGTGTTGCTCGCCATGATCCCGATGAGTTTATATATTTCGCGCATCTGGCTGCTCTTTCCAACCAATCGGTGGCCAATCTCTGCTGTTGGCGATTGGTCTGCCGTCTCTACGGGTAAAGTACTTCGGACGGATTGTGTGCGGAAAGCCCGTTCCAGGACGCTTTTGACGATATCCAGATCGATCGGTTTTGGGACGAAATCGAACGCCTGCAAGCGCATTGCTTCTATTGTTGTTTCCACATCGTCATACGCCGTGATGATAATTACAATTACCCACGGGTGCTGCGCTTTAATTTCGGCTAACGCTTCCAACCCGCTCATCCCCGGCAATTTCACATCGAGGAGGACAATATCCGGCTTGTCGGCTGCAATGCGGCGCAAACCTTCCTCGGCATTGTTCGCAATGCTTGGGCAATAGCCTTCGCCTTCTAAGAATTGCTCGAAAGCCCAACAGATTTTTTCGTCGTCGTCGATTACCAATACATCTTTCATTTTTTATTTTTAACTATGAGATCCTGGGCATCGCTCCACTACGTTTCGCGATGGTTATTGGGTGCGTCTAACCATCTCTGGATGATAAGCAAACAAAAAGTCTTAAAACACGCACATTTCGTCAGTCGCGTCGGGCTTAACCAGAAACCACTGCAGAATGTAATGGAGCAGTGACCAGATTTAATCATTAGAAATTCGTTTTCCGCCTTCTATTGACAACAAAAAGTTTTTGCCATCGTCGCTTATCTCATTGGCATCGGTTTCTTCCGTTTTCTCCTCTAATTTCCGCTTGAGAACGGGATAGGAATCCACGGTTGGGATTTCGCTGAGGGATGTTAAAGCCGGTTTTCGTTCCTTCGCTCTCTCGGTGGCTTCAGCGAATCGTTCACCTTTCTTAGCGACGTGTGCTGCATCTCGTGCCTTGAAGTCTGGGAGTACGCGTTCTGCAAACAGTTCCAGCGATTCCATTATGTCCTCATGACGGTTCGCGCCAGCCTGCTGAATAAAGACGACTTGGTCCACGCCAGCGTCTTCCATAATCTCCAAGTGTTCACGAACCTGATCGGGTGTACCGATTCCGGCTCTACCTTCAGCTGGATCCTGTGGTGTTTGCTTATACAACTGCCAAATATCCGTCTCACCCGGTATTTGCGAGCCGTTGTGATAGTAGTGTGCGAGCCCAAATCGGAAGAAGCGTAGACCGTCTAAACCGCGGGCAACAGCCGTCTCTTCATCCTCATGACACGAAAAGCCTGACACCATGGCGATATTCGGATTCACCCGCTGTGTCAAGGGTTCACACTCTTTCTCGAAAATCTCATAATATTCTTCCACCCAGAATTTTGCTTCGTTTGCGTCGACAAATGCAAAAGTTAGCGCACCCAGCCCGTATCTGGCAGCGTATCGAAGGCTATCACGGCTGGAACAGGCGACCCACGGTGGGGGATGCGGTGTCTGCAACGGTTTTGGAACGACGTTGCGGGTCGGCATGGAAAAATACTGCCCCTCATATCCGGGGTAAGGGGATTGACTCATCATTTTCGCGGTTTCGCGTGTGCATTCCGCCCACATCTCGCGCTTACATTTCGGATCAACGTTGAACCCATCGAGTTCCATACGCGAAGCGGATTCTCCGGTGCCCCATTCTACACGTCCATTTGAGACGAGGTCAAGCGTGGCAATGCGTTCAGCGACGCGCGCGGGGTGATTGTAAGCCGGAGGCATGAGCACAATTCCGTGTCCTAATCGAATCTGTGTTGTCCGCTGGCTACACGCTCCGAGAAATACCTCGGGGGCTGAGGAGTGTGAATACTCTTCAAGGAAATGGTGTTCGACCTCCCAAATATAGTCGAAGCCAAGTCGGTCAGCAAGTTCTACTTGCGCTAACGCATCTTGAAAGAGTTTATGTTCCGCTCCATCGTGCCACGGACGCGGAATCTGATGTTCATAAAACAGCCCAAATTTCATATTTTAATTATACCTTGCGGATTTTTAATCTTTCCTTGCGGTTCGGTCAGGTGGATTGAGAGTTTCACGCCTTTTTCCGTAGAGCCGCCTGCGCCGATGTTGCAGGCTCCTGTTCTGGGGCCTCATCAAAACGCACAACCTAACAGGTTATGCTACAACTGCCGGAAATTGCTCTATTTGTCCCTACATTCCGGTATTAAGCATATCCATCTCTTCGTCAGTCAATTCCCAGGCGAAAACATCTAAATTCTCGCGTAAATGCGGCACCGAACCCGATTTAGGAATTGTGATAATGTCTTGTTGCACCAACCACCGGAGTGCGACTTGTGCCGCAGTTTTTTTGTGATTTTCCCCGATGCTGCGTAGGACTGCATCACCGGCAAGATCTCCAACAGCGAGCGGACGGTGTGCGGTCATTACAATACCGCGAGCCTGACAGTAGTCACGCAATTCGGATCGGTTGTTGCGCACATGGTATTCCACTTGATTCGTGCAAATCGGGAGTTCGGAGGCTTCACACGCCTCTTCAACCTGAGCGATGCTAAAATTGCTGATACCGATACTTTTGACCTGACCTGCGGCATAGAGTTTCTGGAAAGCCTCAAAGGTTTCGGCAACCGGAACAGAATCACGACTCGGATGGTGAATCAATAACAGATCAACGTAATCCATCTGTAAATCGCTGAGACACTCCTCAAATTGGGCAAGCACATCGGCGTGTCTGAGATGGGTACCCCAAATTTTGGTAGTCAGAAAGATGTCCTCGCGATCCACACGGATGTCACGGAGTGCTTTCCCGATTGCGCGCTGGTTTTGGTACATCCATGCCGTGTCGATATGTGTATAGCCCAATGCGACGGCTTCTTTGACGATGCGTTCGCACTGCCTGTCTTTGAGTTGCCAAGTTCCCAAACCGAATATCGGTATTTCATGTCCTGATGGGAGTCTAATGTTTTTCATAATACCCTATGATAAACGATTTGGGAAAAAAAGTCAAAAAAAGTTGACAAAGACTCATAGATAGTGTATACTATTAAAGTATGAGTGGTCGAGTGGCGGAATCGGTAGACGCAACGGACTTAAAATCCGTCGCCCCTAAACAGGCGTGAGGGTTCAAGTCCCTCCTCGACCATGATTCAGAAGAACAATTCTTGCCGCAGGGTAGAGCAGCCAGGTAGCTCGTCGGGCTCATAACCCGGAGGACG
>VXPE01000048.1 GCA_009839745.1 Candidatus Poribacteria bacterium | reverse complement strand
TATAAAGGATATCCCATGGATTTACAACTCATTACTAACTGGCAACTTGGGTTATCTTACACTCGGATTTCGTTAACTCGGCGTTCCCAGAAGCCGGTCCAAAGATCGTGGGACCCTGGTTATGGGCAATCGTGCCCGGGGCAGGCGTTTCTAACGCAGACCTGCTGGAAAAAGTCAGTAAAGGCGCAGCCACAGAGGTGAAAGTCGCCACTTTTGGGACAACCGAGGATAAACCTATCGGCGGCGGCAAATGGAAGGCACACAGGCTTTCCCCCATAGGTGGCGATAATCTTAACCAAATGACGGATGCCCTCGGTTGGGGATCAGGCTCCGAGATATATGATCACGTGGTTTACGGTTCCGTCACGTTGAATTCTCCACGGAAACAGGAGACGACGATGCTCGTCGGCAGCGATGATGGCGTTAAAGTCTGGCTCAACGGTGAAGTCGTCCACTACAACCCCACGGCTCGGGGTGCCGGTGATTACCAAGATGCGTTCCCTGTCACGTTAAAGCAAGGCACAAACGTCCTGTTAGTTGCCGTTGACAATCGCGGACATGGCGGATTCAGCGGTTTCTTCGGGTTCGCGAAAGATACCGACTACACCGTGAACCCGATCGGAAAGAAATTTACTGTAAAAGTCCCCGCTTATGATGTGAATAGAGATGGGATGACAGACATCCTGGATCTCATCATAGTCGGACAGGACTTCGGAAAAGCGAGGGCCGCCAATGCCCGAACCGACGTAAACCGCGATGGGAAACGGAACATCGCAGACCTCGTCCTCGTCGCGCAACACCTCGGCGAACTCAGCGGTGTTTCGGCTGCTCCTTCTTCCCTTGCTATGAGCAATCTGAAATTAGACCCCGCGCGAATACGGACCTGGATAGCACAAGCACAACTTGAAAACGACGGCTCGCTCGCCTTCCAGCAGGGCATTGCCAATCTCCGGCAGCTTTTAACAGCATTGACCCCCGAAAGCACCGTATTGCTTGCGAACTATCCGAATCCATTCAATCCAGAGACATGGATACCTTACCATTTGTCCGAAGCTGCAGAAGTCATGGTGCGTATCTACGCCGTGAATGGAACCTTAATTCGGACGTTAGATTTAGGACATCAGTTAGCAGGACTTTATCACGAACGGAATCGTGCGGCGTATTGGGATGGGAAAAACGCAGTGGGTGAGTCGGTTGCGAGTGGTTTCTATTTTTATACGTTCACGGCTGGTGATTTTACGGCTACTCGGAAGATGCTCATCGTGAAATAGGCGCGTAGGGGCGAGGAATGTAATACATTGTCCCGCAAGTCCACACGTTGTCCTCGGATGCCACACGCGCATCCGTTCTGGTGCTATGGATTTCGTCTATTTAAAGACGAAATCCCCTCGCCCGTTCTTTAACCCACAATCTATAAGGAGATAGCACGATGCAACCCAAAATAGGATCTGCCCCGACACTGGTCTATCCCGAATCAGACGGAGAACCGATGGCAGAAACGCCGAAACATCAACAGGTGATGATAGATTGCATGGATACCCTCCGAAGCCACTTCCGTGAGATTCCGAATGTGTTTATCGCTGGAAACATGTTCCTGTATTACGAAGAGGGGGATCCGCGGAAGAACATCTCCCCGGACGTGTTCATGGTTCATGGGGTCGCTCAAAAAGAGCTCCGAACCTATAAAACCTGGGAACAGCCGCCGACCCTTGATTTTGTGTTAGAGGTGGCGAGTCCGAGCACCTTTGAAAACGACCTTACGATAAAAAAGGAGATTTACGCCACAATTCTTCATGTGAAGGAGTATTACATCTATGATCCCTATCACGAGAGTGATCCGTTTTTGATCGGCTTTCGGCTTGTGGGTGAAGCGTATCAAGAAATACCCTTTGTGGATGAACGTCTCTCTTCTGGAGTGTTGGGTTTGGAGCTCGGTGAGTATGAGGGACTGCTGCGGTTGTATAACCCTGCTACCTCAGTGTGGTTACGCCCGTCTCAAGAACGCGTGGATGCGGCGGAGACTCGCGCAACACAAGCGGAGACTCGCGCAACACAAGCGGAGACTCGCGCAACACAAGAAGCCCGCGCACGTCAACAGTTAGAAGCTGAACTTGCTAAAGCCCGCGAAGCACTTAAACATCTACAAACTGTCGAATAAGGAGAAAAGAGTGAACCCTATTAGAGACTTCTGCCGCATTCTCTTAACATTCATCACAGTAGGCATCACATTAGCATTTGGGACAGCGGATGCCCAACAGAACGTTGCCCAAGAGGCGTATCTCATTCTTGAACAGAAATGCCTCTCGTGCCATGGTCCGAATGGTCCCTATACCGAACAACTCGTCATTGAATCCGCAGCACAATTGGTTGAGAGCGGTGCTGTCGTTCCAGGGGTACCGATTCAATCTGAACTCTTTAAACGTCTCTTGGATGGAGATGAGGCAAAACGGATGCCACTCGGACAACCACCCCTCTCCGCCGCCGCGATTCAGAAGATCGGTGCCTGGATTCAAGCCGGTGCGCCGAGTTGGGACGTCGTCCACGATGTGAACTTCATTAGCACGGATAAGATGCTCACGACGATTCAGAACCATCTCCAAACGCTATCTACTTTTGACCGTCCCTCTGCCCGTTATTTTACGACGACACATCTGTATAATGCTGGAGAGGGCCCCGAGGTGCTCCGGGCTGCTGCGATTGCGCTTTCAAAACTCGTGAATAGTTTGTCGTGGGGGTTTACCGTCGTCAAGCCGGTACCGATCGATGCCCAAGGGACGATCTTCTACATCGACTTGCGGGATTACGAGTGGGATACCCGGGATGCTTGGACGCAGATTGAGACGGCGTATCCGTATGTGATTGAGTTTGATGCGACGACGCGTCCGGTGCTGCATAGGAAGCTGACCGCACTCCGTGAAGCGATGGTCTGTGAGGTGCCGTTCGTGCATGTGGACTGGTTTCTTGCGACTGCGTCCCTACCCCCCTTATATCATGACATTCTCGCGTTGCCTGAAACCGAGTCGGCGTTGGAACGCGAGTTGGGTATAGATGTCGCTGGGAACCTTCGACGGGCTCCGGGGTTGCGTGTGATGCGTGCGGGGACGAATGATTCGGGGGTTTCCGCACACAATCGCGTTGTGGAGCGGCACTCCTTCCGAAATGGTGCGTATTGGAAGAGCCACGACTTTGCGAGCAGTGTCGGTCAGAAGAACATCTTACAGAACCCGTTGTCTTTTGACAGAGATGGGGGTGAGGTTATCTTCAATCTTCCGAATGGTCTTCAGGCGTATTATGTCTCGGACGCAACCGGGAATCGTATAGATGTTGCCCCAACAGACATCGTATCGAACCCCGCGGCGAGCGATCCTGCGGTTCGCAACGGTTTGTCGTGTATCGGTTGCCATACGGAGGGGATGAAGACGTTTGAGGATGTGGTGCGAGGGACGTATGCGAAGTTGCCTGCGAGTGCGACGAAGGATCAGGTCTTGCGTCTGTATGTAGAAAAAGCGGAGATGGATCGGTTCATAGACCAGGATACGGCGCGCTACAGGGAAGCGTTAGAGGCGACGGGGGGTATATTTGGGGGTATTGAACCCGTGCATCGTTTTCATGAGAAGTTTCAGTTGGCGTTGGATGCATCTGATGCGGCAGCGTCTTTAGGGCTCCAGGAATCTGTGTTCGTGAAAGCGATTGGTGAGAACTCGGGCTTACAGGCACTCGGTTTAGCGGGTTTACTGAGTGGCGGGAATGTGAAACGGGATGCGTGGACAGAGAGTTTTGATGAGATCGTTTCGTGTCTGTATGGTGAGGATTGTCCGGTGCCGGAGCCGGAGTCGAGCCTAACCTCGACACCGGTTGTTGAGCGTCAGCGGATTGTTCGGGATCCGAGTAACCTTGTTCCGGATGTGAATCTACGTGCGGCGATTGCGGAGACCTTGGGAAAACCCTCTGGTGCTTTGCTGAAAACGGAGGACATCGCGAGATTGACGGAGTTGGTTGCCGATGAGAGAGGGATAACAGACTTGACGGGACTTGAGTATGCTGTAAAATTGGAACGGATAGAGTTGCGCCACAATGCGATATCCGATCTCTCCCCGTTGGCGGGCTTGAGGCATCTGAATAACATTAAACTGCGTGGCAACAGAATCACGGATATTTCACCGCTCAAGGATTTAATTAGCGTCGATTGGCTCGGCCTTGAGGAGAACCAGATCACAGATTTATCACCGTTGGCGGGGTTAAAAAGGTTGAACGGGATCGGAATTGCGGGAAATCCTATTTCTGATGTGTCGCCTCTTGCTGGATTACTGAGTTTGGAAGGCGTAAGTGCTTGGAATACGACTATCTCAGACTTCTCTCCCTTAGCGAAGCTCCCCAGACTCCGATGGATAGAATTCAGTGGCAACGCCTCTATATCGAAACTGCCATCGCTGAAGGGGTTGAAAACACTCAGACGCTTGGAAATTAACCATACCGGTATCTGGGATATCTCTGGACTCTCAGAGCTCACACAATTGCAAGAATTGACGCTTCACGATAACTTGATAAAAGATGTATCGCCCTTGGCAAATTTAAAAAATTTAACTTATCTAAATCTGAGTAACAATGTTATCGTGAATGTATCACCTCTTGCTGGATTAAACAAATTGAAACATTTAAACCTCAGTAACAACGCGATATCCGACTTTTCGCCTTTGGAAGGGTTAACAGAGAAGATATATATCAGGTCGACGAATAACCCGGATACTCACCTACAAGGCGGACCAAAAATAACAGGGCCTTGGTTGTGGCTGCTGATGCCGGGAGCACAATTTGAGAGTTTCCGAAATAGGGACTTGCTTGCACGGGCAAGTGGTGGTGATGTAACGGAGCGGGAGATTGCTACCAATGGCGCAGCAGCCGGGGAATCCGTTGGGGATAGCGTCTGGACATCCCATAAAGTCTCCCCAGATGGGGATAACATCAACCACCTATTGAAAGGTCTCGGTGTATCAAAAGACAGGAACCTTCAGTATGTGATTTACGGTTCTCTAATCCTGAATTCACCGCGTGAGCAGAACACCAAAATGTTTGCTGGCAGCGATGATGATCACAAAGTTTGGCTCAATGGAGAATTAGTTAAGGAGAAACTCGGTGAGGGGCATGCACATGATTATGAGCATTCTTTCCCGGTTACGCTTAAACAGGGAAAAAATGTGTTGTTAGTTGCTGTTCATGATTGGATCGGCGGGTGGGCTGGCCATTTTGGGTTCGCGCCCAATACCGAGTATACCGTGTTACCCCCCGGCCCCAGATTCTCTTTCTCTACACAGGCGACACAGGTCGAGAAAGGGGATACCTTCACGCTCCGCCTCAACGCAGAGGATATGACCGATTTAGCGGGATGGCAGGGGGATATTGTCTTCGACCCAGCGGTCCTGAAAGCAAATGCCGTAACCGAGGGCAATTTCCTGAAACAGAAGAACGGACGCACCTTTTTCCGGAAAGGCACGATTCACAATAAGCAGGGCAAAATTGCCGGCATCAGTGCCGCGCGAACCTCCCAAGGCGGCGCGAGTGGCGACGGCACACTCCTCTCCGTCCGGTTCACGGCACACGCAGACGGACAGACACGCATACTGTTCCGCAACTTCCGAGCAGGTTCTAATACGGGCAAATCAATCCCTGCTACACCTATTGAGATGACCGTTATCGTCGGCGGACAGGAAACGACAACACCCGCCTGGGATGTCAATGAAGATGGCATCACGAATGCGGTAGATGTCGCTTTGGTCAATGTCGCTCTCGGACAAACTAACCCCGCCAATCCACGGGTTGATGTGAACGGAGACGGCATCGTCGATGGGAAAGACCTCGCTATTGTCGCTGCACACCTCGGTGAGAGAAACGCACCCGCTGCGCCTTTGAGCGTTGCAATACCGACTGGTAGCACCCCGGAAATGGTTGTGCAGGCACTTGATGTGCTGCGTGCAGCCGATGATGGATCGATCGCCTTTCAACGCGGGATCACAAACCTTGAGCGACTTTTAGCACTGTTCATTCCACAGGAGACGGCTTTACTTCACAACTATCCGAATCCATTCAATCCGGAGACGTGGATCCCATATCAACTCTCGGAACCCGCGCACGTCACGATCCATATCTATGCTGCGAGCGGTGTCTTGGTTCGGACGTTAGCAGTGGGGTATCAACCCGCGGGTATCTACCAGTATCGGAACCGTGCAGCGTATTGGGACGGAAAAAATCAGGTAGGTGAGTCGGTCGCGAGCGGTGTCTATTTCTACACCCTCACCGCAGGTGATTTCACTGCTACGCGGAAAATGTTGATAAGGAAATAGAACGATGCAGGAAAACATAGCTGCTGCCCCGACACTCGTCTATCCCGAATCAGACGGTAAACCGATGGCAGAAACGCCGAAACATCAGCAAGTTAGGTTTAGAGTGCTGTTCCTTTTGTTTGGGCAGGAAGGGTGAGGAGATACACCTATATGCAGTCAGTCAAAATACAACATATTTTTATTTACACACCTATGCTCTGCCTGATGGCGTTCTTGATGTTTCCATTGACAGCACCCGCGCAGAACGTCACTATACCGGATGCCAACCTTCGCGCTGCAATTGCGGAAACACTCGGTAAGGAACCGAATTCGCAGATTACCAGAGCAGACATGAGGCGGTTGACGCGCCTTGACGCGCATAACAGCGACATCACGGATTTAACAGGTCTTGAATTTGCGACGAACCTCAACGAGATCCGCGCCAACGACAATTTGATAGAAGATTTATCACCCCTCGCAGAATTGACGCAACTGAATGTCATTGAGTTCAGACATAATGTGATAAGTGATTTATCGCCCCTCGCGGGATTAATCAATTTGAACTGGTTAATTGTCAACGATAATCTTATTTCGGATTTATCGACGCTTGCAGATTTAACCCACTTGCACGGCTTAGAAATTTCACACAACGCCATCTCCGATTTCTCTCCGTTAGCGGGGCTAACGAAACTCGAAAATATTTGGCTTAGTGAGAACCCGATCGCCGATTTGTCCGAGTTCATTGGACTCACGAGCCTAAGAAGGTTTCAATCGTGGGGCACACCCGTCTTCAACCTTTCTGCGTTGACAGAACTACCGAAACTGCAAGTCCTTGATATTTGTGGGGGTGACATATTCGATATCTCACCGTTAGGAGATTTGACGAACTTGAGCGAACTCTATCTGGTTGGCAACGAAATCACAGACATCTCACCCTTAGCAAACCTTACAGGATTGAAACGGCTGAGTCTCGAGCATAATCAGGTTCAGGATGTATCGCCCCTTGCAGCTTTGCATAATTTGACGTGGATAGAACTTTCGGAAAATGAGATATTGGACTTTTCGCCTTTAGATGCGCTGCCTAAAAGTGTTGCTATCGTCAAGAACAATAATCCCGGATTCAGGCGAGATCCAAAGAAAATAGACGGACCCTGGCTATGGATGATCGTGCCGACGGGGCGTTTACCGGGTTCAATCGCGGCGGCTTCCGGACGGGATTTCCTATCCGTGGCGAGTGGTCAGCAGACGACAGAAGCGCAGATAGCGACACAGGGCGCGACAGAAGGTGACCAAGTCGGCGATAAAGTCTGGACGGTTGGCAGGCTTTCAAGGAGCGGACCCAACAATATCAATGATATGGTGAATGCAACCGGCTTAGGAACAGACAATATAGATTTTCACGTCGCTTACGGGTCGATCGCCTTAAATGCCCCGAGTCAACAAAGCACGCGGCTGTTTATCGGCAGCGGAGATGCCGTGAAGGTGTGGCTCAACGGAACAATGGTTCATAACAAACCTGTTGATAGAGATTCAGATGGATACCAAGAGGATATCCCTGTGACGTTAAAACAGGGTGAAAACATCTTGCTCGTCGCCGTTTACGAAGGCGATGGCTGGTGGAGCGGGTTCTTTGGACTGGAGAGCACGGACTATACACCTTACTTACCAAACCCTATCGTGGTGCCAGTTGGGCAGCAGCGGGTCGCAGATGTGGATAGCGATGGTGTCGTGAGTATCCTGGATATGATTTTAGTGTCGCGGCATTTGGGCAGAATTAAAATTACCCAGCCGCAGATGGATATAAACAATGATGGGAAAATTAATATCTCAGACCTCATTCTCGTGGCACGCAGTATGGACACAGAAGCAGGTGCCGCACCTTCGGCACTCACGCCAGACATTTCAGCGAGGGTTCAGGCATGGATCGCACAGGCGGAAGCAGCAGATGACGGATCGCTCGTTTTCAGGCAGGGGATAGCAAACCTCAAACGCCTCTTAGCTGCACTGATTCCGGAGCGGACAGATTTGCTTGCCAACTATCCAAATCCGTTCAACCCGGAGACGTGGATACCCTATCAACTCGCAAAATCTGCCAAGGTCTCTGTGCGTATCTATGACGCTACAGGCGCGTTGGTGCGGACATTGGCGTTAGGTCATCAAACTGCAGGGATATATCAAGAAAAAAGCCGGGCGGCGTATTGGGATGGCAAGAATGAGTTAGGTGAATCTGTCGCGAGTGGTATCTATTTCTATATGCTCATCGCAGGCGATTTCACAGCCACGCGCAAAATGCTGATAAGGAAATAGTATCATATGATACAAACTATAAGTAAGGAGATTGACGATGAAACACATCAAATACTTCACCCTCGTTTTCTTAACATTCATCGCGCTCGGTGTGTTACCAACAGACGCACAGCAGAACGTCGCCCGAGAGGCGTATGCTATTCTTGAAGACAGTTGTCTGGGCTGCCACGGTCCGAATGGTCCCTTTACCGAACAACTCATCATTGAATCCGCAGCACAATTGGTCGAGAGTGGGGCTGTCGTCCCAGGGGTACCGATTCAATCTGAACTCTTTAAACGTCTCTTGGATGGAGATGAGGCAAAACGGATGCCACTCGGACAACCACCCCTCTCCGCCGCCGCGATTCAGAAGATCGGTGCCTGGATTCAAGCCGGTGCGCCGAGTTGGGACGTCGTCCACGATGTGAACTTCATTAGCACGGATAAGATGCTCACGACGATTCAGAACCATCTCCAAACGCTATCTACTTTTGACCGTCCCTCTGCCCGTTATTTTACGACGACACATCTGTATAATGCTGGAGAGGGCCCCGAGGTGCTCCGGGCTGCTGCGATTGCGCTTTCAAAACTCGTGAATAGTTTGTCGTGGGGGTTTACCGTCGTCAAGCCGGTACCGATCGATGCCCAAGGGACGATCTTCTACATCGACTTGCGGGATTACGAGTGGGATACCCGGGATGCTTGGACGCAGATTGAGACGGCGTATCCGTATGTGATTGAGTTTGATGCGACGACGCGTCCGGTGCTGCATAGGAAGCTGACCGCACTCCGTGAAGCGATGGTCTGTGAGGTGCCGTTCGTGCATGTGGACTGGTTTCTTGCGACTGCGTCCCTACCCCCCTTATATCATGACATTCTCGCGTTGCCTGAAACCGAGTCGGCGTTGGAACGCGAGTTGGGTATAGATGTCGCTGGGAACCTTCGACGGGCTCCGGGGTTGCGTGTGATGCGTGCGGGGACGAATGATTCGGGGGTTTCCGCACACAATCGCGTTGTGGAGCGGCACTCCTTCCGAAATGGTGCGTATTGGAAGAGCCACGACTTTGCGAGCAGTGTCGGTCAGAAGAACATCTTACAGAACCCGTTGTCTTTTGACAGAGATGGGGGTGAGGTTATCTTCAATCTTCCGAATGGTCTTCAGGCGTATTATGTCTCGGACGCAACCGGGAATCGTATAGATGTTGCCCCAACAGACATCGTATCGAACCCCGCGGCGAGCGATCCTGCGGTTCGCAACGGTTTGTCGTGTATCGGTTGCCATACGGAGGGGATGAAGACGTTTGAGGATGTGGTGCGAGGGACGTATGCGAAGTTGCCTGCGAGTGCGACGAAGGATCAGGTCTTGCGTCTGTATGTAGAAAAAGCGGAGATGGATCGGTTCATAGACCAGGATACGGCGCGCTACAGAGTTGCGTTAGAGGCGACGGGGGGTATATTTGGGGGTATTGAACCTGTGCATCGTTTTCATGAGAAGTTTCAAGAGCCGCTCAGTGCGTCGTATGCGGCGGCATCGATAGGTTTAGAGACGACTGCATTTGTGGCGTTGATCCGTGAAAATACGGGGCTACAGGGTTTGGGGCTCGCGGGGTTACTCATCAACGATGGAAACGTAAAACGGGATGCGTGGACGGCGAACTTTAGTGATATAGTCTTGTGTGTCTATAACAGTGACTGTCCGATGCCTGATCCGGTTTCGATCCCAACCCCCACATCGGTTGTTGAGCGTCAGCGGATTATTCGGGATCCGAGTAATCTTGTGCCGGATGCGAATCTGCGTGCGGTGATTGCGGAGGCATTGGGGAAACCCTCTGGGGCTTCTATTGAAACGGAGGATTTAGCACGATTGACGCGGCTTGATGCAGATGAGCAAGGGATAAGCGACTTGCGGGGACTTGAGTATGCCACACGACTCGAACGGATTGAATTGCGACGCAACGAGATTTCGGACCTCTCCCCGATCGCCGAGTTGACACGACTGAATAACATCAAACTGCGTGGGAATCAGATCACGGATGTGTCTCCGCTTGCGGGCTTAATCAATGTGGATTGGTTAGGGCTTGAAGAGAACCAAATCACAGATGTATCACCGCTCAAGGGCTTAATCAAATTGAATGGGATCGGGATTTCTGGGAACCCGATATCAGACGTGTCGCCGCTGGCGAGCCTCATCAGTCTTGAACAGATAGACGCGTGGCAGACCCCTGTTTCGGACTTCTCTGCTTTAGCGAAACTGCCAAGGCTCCGATGGATAGAACTCGGCAACGACAGAGCCATCTCAAAGATTCCTTCCCTGAAGGGATTAAAAGCACTCCGACGCCTGGAGATCCGAGGCTGCAACGTCTCCGACCTTTCCCCGCTCGCAGAATTGAGAACATTGCAATGGCTCAGTCTCGTCGATAACACGATCTCAGATGTATCGCCGTTGGCACAGTTAACGAGGTTGGAGCATCTGAACCTTGATGCCAATGTCATATCGGATGTGAAGCCACTTGCAGCACTAACAAGATTGGAAGTGCTTTACCTTGAAAATAACGCCATCTCCGACGTATCATCGCTTGCAGGGTTCAAAAACTTGGATCGACTCGACCTTCGGAACAATGCTATCTCTGACTTCTCGTCATTGGAAGGTTTACCCGATAAGACGTTCGTTCGGATGGAGGGCAATCCGGGTTTCCCGTCAGGGGGTCCGAAAATCACAGGTCCCTGGTTGTGGGCAATCGTTCCGGGAACCCGACTCGATGACCGCACAGATTTTCTATCTCGAGCGACTGGCGGCGCAGCGACGGAACTAAAAGTGGCTACCAACGGTGCAACGGAAGGGAAGGCTGTTGGAAAGCGTAAATGGGCATTGCATTCAATCTCGGCGACCCATTCGGATAACATCAACCGAATGACAGCGGCACTCGGTTGGGGCACAGGTGAGGAGATATACGATCATATCGTCTACGGATCAGTTATCTTGGAGGCTCCAAAAGAACAGCAGACGCAGATGCTCGTCGGCTCTGATGATGCCGTCAAAGTCTGGCTCAATGGTGAACTGGTGCATTCGGCATTCGTTGCGCGCGGGGCAGGCGATTATCAAGATTTCTTTCCAGTTACCTTGAAACAGGGGAAAAATGCGTTGTTAGTCGCCCTCGATAACCGCGGACACGGAGGGTTCAGCGGATTTTTTGGGTTTGCCCCCGACGCAAAATATACCGTGTTCCGTCCGAGTTTGAATTTTGTCTTTCAGACGGATACAACCCCGATAGCCATCGGGGATAACTTTACCGTTAACCTGAACGTCGAAAACGTTACCGATGTGGGAGGCTGGCAAGCCGACCTGACCTTCGATCCGAAGGTGCTAATAGCACGTAGTGTCACCGAAGGCGATTTCCTAAAGCAGGATGAAGGCGAAACTTTCTTCCAAAAAGGCGCTATCAAGAATCAGATCGGGAAGATCACGGGCATTAAGGCGGCACGACTCACACGCTCGCCTGTGAGAGGACACGGCACTCTCTTGTCTGTTACCTTTAAGGCACTCCGAAACGGGGAATCAAAATTGACGCTGCAAAACTTTCAGGTTGGCACGCGGGGAGGCGAGAAAACCCGTTCTATCCCACCCGAGATTACTATTGTTGTCGGTGATGGTGCCCCCGCTGCACCTTCGCTGCGTCCGGACGAGACAGCGTTACTGCACAATTATCCGAATCCGTTCAACCCGGAGACCTGGATCCCATATCAACTCTCGGAACCCGCGGATGTCACGATCCATATCTATGCAACAAGTGGTGTCTTGGTTCGGACGTTGCATCTTGGACATCAACCTGCGGGTATCTATCAGTATCGGAGCCGTGCGGCGTATTGGGATGGGAGAAATGAGGTAGGTGAGTCGATCGCGAGTGGTGTCTATTTCTACACCCTCACCGCAGGCGATTTCACTGCTACGCGAAAAATGTTGATAAGGAAATAGGGCTGGGCAACCCAGCCCCTACGTGCTAATCACGGATTGCTATAAAAGCCGAGGAAAGCGATGTCTCGTAAACCCCGGAAAAGTCGTCGCCGAACTTTAAAACGGCTCCGTGCCCAACTTTCGATATATCTCACCGCATCACGCGGCGCGAGTTGTGTAAAACCGCACGGTTTCCCGATGAAAAGCGGCGGACCCCATTGAAATAGGTGGAGTCCAAAACGGAGTTGTTTGCCCAACGCTTTTGGCAATTGCTGGACGAACGAATCAATCACGATCACTGGGACATCCAATGGCGTATCGCTTGGCACTCCCACCATATACGCACACACGGATTTCAGGATATCGTGTTCAACCTCAGTGAAAAAATAGGTGGCTTTTGGATTCATTAAAGTCTTAACCTACGGCAAAATTAAAACACAATTCTCGCGCTGCTATCACAGGTTCCGCTTCACACGGGCGAATTTCCAACACCTTCAAGACATCCGACGGGAGCTGCTCAAAAAGTTCGTCCCACTCCAAGTCCCCGGTCCCCGGAGGATGATACGCCTCAAGCCCTTTCAAATCATGCAGATTTACACCGACGAGGTGTTCAGCATAACGATCAATCCACGCATCTGCCCAGCACACGCCGAGTTTTTCCTGTAGCGCAGCATGCCCTATGTCGTGCCAATAACGCATTGGACTGCCGTAAAACTCTTCAAAAAACAGTCCAACCTCGTCAAAATTCGGAATTTGGTAATAGTGTGGACGATTCTCAATGGCGATGTAGAGTTCCATCTTCAAGGCACACTCGTTGAGTTCATCGAGACTCCGTAACACTGCGTCTTGATGTTTCGTTTCCTTACGTTTTCGCCACTCTGTGGCTTCGGTCACTTTCTGATCGAAGGCTTCAAACTCGCGCTCGCCATAGTTGTATAAGTCTCTCATCAAATAGGACCTGTCATAGGTGTCAACTCCGCCGAGATGAAGAACGACAATGGGTGCCTCCAATTCAACAGCGAGTTCCATTGTTTGGACAGTGCGGCGGACAGCCTCTGCTCGTTCGTCTGTATTGAGGCTGGAAAGTAAAATTTTATCCTGCTCCGCTTCTGCTTGCGATGTTCCGGGAAGGATCGGACAGAAGTTGTGAATCGAGCAGGGCGGAGTTTCGCGGAGATACGGCTTGAGCTGCTCTATCTGATCCGGTGTAAGATGCCTGCTGAGTTCGAGCGTTTCAAAGCCAAGGTTTTTGAGATCATCGAACAGTGCTGCACCGTCCTGTTGTTTCAGGGCGTTCCACATCGTTGAAATCGCTAACATTTTTTAATTATACCTTGTGGATAAGTGAAGCCGGTTTGGGCTTTGATGGTTTCCGTGTTTGAGTCGTCTGCGTGTTTTTGCTTGGGGTTTTTGCTTGGGCATTTCTACGTATTTCTGCGTGTTTTTGCGTATTGTTGCAGGCTACATTTTTGGTAAAGGGTCGTGAGTAAAACTCACTCCTACAAACTCCTAAAATCCTGATTCAGACGATTCTACAATAACTTTTCGTCCTTCAATTTTCAACCTACCCTGCGCGAACCATTTAATCGCTTCGGGATAGAGTTTATGCTCCTCAACCTGAATTCGGTTGTGTAAACTCTCTTCATCGTCCGTATCCAAAACAGGAACCGCCGACTGCGCAATAATGGGACCCGAATCTACATCCTCATCAACAAAATGAACGGTGACACCCGCGATCTTCACACCATACGCCAATGTATCAGCGACAGGATGTGCCCCCGGAAATGCTGGTAAAAGCGTTGGATGGACATTGAGAATTCGGTTCCGGTATTTTTGCACAAAGGGCGGTTGGAACAACTTCATAAAACCCGCAAGGACTATTAATTCAACAGCATAGTGCTCAATGATCTTTGAAATTTCTGCGTCAAAATCGAGACGATTCGCAAAATCTTGAGTTCTGACAACATGTGTCGGTATACCAGCGAGCTTTGCTCGTGTAAGGGCATAAGCCTTGCGCCGGTCGCTGATGACCACTGCGATCTTGATACCACTCGTCTCATCTTGATGTAACTGTTCAATCAGGGTTTGCAGATTGGTGCCACTCCCTGAAACGAGGACTGCGATCTTCATATTTTAAACTGTTCCACTCTGGTCACTGCTCGATTACATTACGCAGTGGTTTTCGGTTAAGTCCAACCATTTCTTGATGATCAAAGGCTTTTAACAATTGGAAATCTGCAAGGACAACGGACGCAGCAGCGCAGAGGCAATCATTAGAGGTTACCAGTATGAATTGTTTGTGGTGTGCCCCTTAGGAATCGGCACCCAGACCCCACCGGTTTTAGAGGCTACCTGTTGTTGGAAATCGTCGTAAGTGCCAACCACGCTAACAAGGACATGTTTTTGTTGTAACATTTGGATAATCGCGAGTGCCGAGTATTCACCTTCTGCGGGTTCGTCCGTAATCAGAATGAAGTAGGGTTGTGCATTCGGACGGAGTTTTAGCCGTCGGAGTCCTTCCGCTACAGCGTCCAATAACATCTCATCGTCTTGACAGGGCAATTCAACGATTTTCCGAACCTGTTTAAGCGTTTGTGGCGGATTGAAAACGTTGACCATGTTCACAGAGGCACGCGATCGGAAACGCACCACCCCCATCTGATAATCTATAAGCGCGTTATCCAAATCGCGAACAAGAATATCAAGTTGCTTCAAAAAATGCGGAAGTTTATCGCCCATACTTTCGCTACTGTCAACGAACAGGACAATATCAATTGGAGTGTTGCCACTCAGTTGCAGCGCGGCATCCCCGACTTTTGTGACATCCGTCCATTGTGCTTGGCGTAGCGCCACTGCTTTGTTTCGCGGGTGTGTTGGCACTTTGGGGCGTTGTGCCGTTTGTGGTCTCGGTTCTTCAGGAATAATATGCCATTTGCCACCGGTTTCAGAAGCAAGTCGCTGGTGTTCATTTAAAGGGAGTCCAAGCACGTTCACATAGATGCCGAATTCTCGACAGTATGCGATGACCTCACTTACCTCTAACCCCTCGCGACTTGAGAGCGGTTCATCCGTAACAAGGATAAAATGCCTTTTGGATGTAGGGCGAAATCGGAGTTCCTTGACAGTCTGAACGACAGCATCCAAAGCGTTTTCGTCCTGATGGACTTCAATCGCTTGGAGGGTCCGTTTGTAGTTCGTGAAGCTTTTTGTTAACTGAACGACTCTGATCCTGTTTCGGTTCTTATTCGCCCAGAATTCCGTCACACCGAGCGCATAATCTATCTTGGAGGCTTTGTATACATTCACCATCGCGCTCAAGTGTTCTACAACAGATTTGATATTATCGCGCATACTGCCGCTGGCATCAATGACGAAAACCACGTCAATTGGACCCCCGTCACTGGTTTCGACAATCTCTTGGGCAAGCGTTTTCATAAGCCTCGGAAACGGAACATGTGGTAATGCTTTCCGCTTCTCGCTAATTTCTGCCAATTGTGCCGGGGACAATTCCTCCTCTTCTTCCACTATCTTACGCATCGAAATCTCTGGCGCGCGTTGCGTTCTTGAGGGACCGGAACGTTTGGTTCCGAAGGTCGTATTTCCTGCGGGACTTGCGGTTTCCGTTTTTGACAAATTCCGTTCAACATCTTGAAGTGTGTGAGTCGCAGTGCTGACCTCTCCCCAGTTTTTTCTCGACAGATCTAAAGATGTCGAGGGGTTCTTTGATTTAACTTCATCTCGTAAACTGCGACCTAAGGCAGGATGTGACGTTTCGGTGTTCACCGGAACGGGGGATGTAGGGGAGGGCAGCAACTCCCCAGTACTCATATGAGGTTTTATGAAATCACGCTCAGAAGCCCGCAAACGCGGCGAAATCTTTTTCAGGGGAGCCCTCGTTCGAGATGTGTTTTTGACAGAAATGAGCTCCGCCTCCAAGCCCGATTTCTCTGACGCTATTGGCTGATTCTGCACCACGACGTAAAATGTTGTGACGAAAAAAAAGAGGTGGAATATCAGCGAGATGAGCAACGCTCTACGAGTTACAGATTGCATTTTTTTATAGGTTATCTGTACTTACTTCCGCTGAAGGTAGGTTGTTAGTAAACGTTTAGGTGGCTCGTGTTGAATAACCTCAAAGGAAATTAATTTTTCACCATCCAGTTTCTGTGCCTGCTTCAGGGTATGTATTGACGGACCAAACCGATCACTGGAGGATTGGTAAAGCGTCGCCCCTACCATCGTAAAAACAGCGAAGGTCAGGACAAATATGTAAACTGGACTCCGCGTCCGAATACTGTAGCGAAGTTTGTTGGTTAATGTTGAACTGCCTCGCGCCCATCCAAGCAATGTCCCAAGGTGCCGTGTAAAATGCGACCAAATCGAGTCGTGTTGTCTCTCGTGTTTCGTTGCGTCCGATACGCGCGCCATTACGCTGCTTAAAAAGCCATCAGAGACTTCGATCTCACCGCCTTGGTGTAGAAAGTCGTCGGTCTTTTGCAACCGCTGAACCTGATTCGCACAGATGCTACACTTTTTGAGATGCCGTCGGATAAGGTGGCGTTTCCATGCGGGCAGTTCTTTATCAATATAGGCTGAGAGTTCGTCCGGGCTCGCAAGCTGCGCTTCACACGTCGGCGGTGGCACGCTATCACTTGACCATCGAGAACCGTAAACATCTGGGAATTCGGTTTTTAATTTTCCCTTGCGGTGCGTTGCGGTGAATTTTGACATTTTTTAATTTTCCCTTGTGGTGCGTTGATGCTTATTCCGCTATTCCCGCTTTGATGAGCAGTTTTCTCATTTTTTGCCGAGCACGGTGAATTAACGCTTTTACAGCACCTACTGAGCATCCAAGAATTTTCGCAACCTCTTCATACCGTAAATCCTGATAAGTGACGAGTGTTAATGCTACACGTTGATTTTCTGGTAACTGTGCGAGCGCTTTTCGGATAATCTGTCTCTGTTCTTTTTTCTCCAAGAGCGAATCTGGCAGATAGCGGGTATCCTGCATGATGGCGGCGTGATAAACATCCTCACCTTCTTCAACCAGATCCTCCAAAAAATAGGTGTTTCGACGCGTCCGGTTGCGAATCTCATTTCGACACAAATTCGTGGCAATTGTATAGAGCCAACTTTTGAACGATGCTGTCGGCGCATAACGGTTCGCACTTTTAAAAACTCGGAGGAATGTCTCTTGAGAGAGGTCTTCCGCGCGCTGATAATCGTCGATTGAGCGGTGAATATAGTTAATCAAAGGGTTCTGATAACGCCGCACCAGCAGCTCGAAGGCACTCATATCCCCTTTACCACATTTCACCATCAAATCTTCGTCGGAAACAAACATCTTTCTAATGTTCCTTGCGGTTCGTTTAGGCAGGACTTACGATGATGCCCCTTTCCGTAGACCCAGCCCGCCCGATGGTTGGGCTTACGCGCTCTGGTCAGAATCTGATTGAAGTTTCAATTCAAGTTTAAGGCGCATCGCTGTTTTATAAGCACTGATGGCTTCACGCCGCTTGCCCTGAAATGTATAGACTGTCCCGAGCTCAGAATGTAACTCAGGATGGCTCGGTATGAAACGAATGGCACGCCTGTAAACGTCAATCGCCTCGTCATAGCGTTTGAGCAAACGATAAGTTGCTGCGAGATTGAGGTATGCCGTTGCTTCGCTCGGTTCGCACGCTATTGCCATTTTGTATGCGTCTATTGCCTTTTTATAGTCTTCCAGCATAAAATGTGCCAAACCGAGGTGGAAGTGTGCTTCCGCGGATTCGCGGTTGTGCTGAATGACCTGCTGAAATTCTTTAATCGCTTTCGCGTAGTCTCGAACGTTTAATGCGTCTGCCCCCTGTTTTAAATGCTTCGCAGCGGTCTGGTGCGCGTGAATATCGACGCGCCCCCGCTGGATGAGTTCTTTTTGCAATCCGCTTGAAGGCACCGAGGATTTTTCAGGTGTTAAGGCACGTTCCGTACCAGTTTTACGCTCTTTCATTTTTTAATTTTCCCTACAGACCTCTTTACCATGCGATACGGAACCCGATTACAAACTCTGCATATCCGTTGCTAAAAAAATCGTAACTGGTGCAAGTGCTATAGTCGTGATTGTAATACCACGCGCCGCCACATGCCACGCGGAAGTTCCCTTCATCGTCATACGATGTGTCCGTCCATTCCCATACGTTGCCGACCATATCGTAGCATCCGAATGGACTCATACCGTCTCTGAAACTAACGACCGGGGTTGTCGTTCCTGCACCGAGTTCCGCAGTGTTGCACCGCGGTTTGTCAATTTCATGACCCCACGGAAAGAGTCTATCATCAGCACCGCGTGCGGCGTATTGCCATTCTGGAAACGTCGGTAGTTTGCCGTCGACATAACGCGCATAAGCATCTGCATCTTCACACGTAACCCAGACAACAGGATGGTCGCCTCTGTTTGCTGGATAGACACCATCCGTCCAATCCTGTGGTGGCGTGTGTCCTGTATCCTGAAGAAACCGATGGTATTGTGCGTTGGTTACAGGGTAAACCCCAATCTCAAACCCATCGAGTTCCAACGGGGCACATTCTTCACCAATATAGGCAACGCCTGCAGGAATATGAACAGTCGCATCTAACACCTGTAGTGCGGCGTCACGAATATCTTTATCCTCGTGTGCGAGCGCATGACCAAGGGGTGATATAACCTCACCGACTGGCGGTGTTGTGAGCTGCGGCGTCGTTTCCCAGCCGAGTTCTGTGTTTAGCAGCAACCGAACGGCATCCGATAACGATGCGTCGAAGTGCCACGTCCAATACTCTCGACAGAGCTTTTGAAGGGCATCTGGTGTATCGCTTTTCGCCAGCGCAATCCGAGACGCACTCGACTTCGTGATGTTCAGGATATATTTTGTTGTAGTGCCGTTCGTGTGCTCCATAGGTATCATAATACCACAAAGAGATAACTTTAGACAAATGATTTTGAATGAATACCGGTTTTTGTGCTTTTTCGCAGAGACATGGCAAGAAGGTCGCTCTTATCAACTATCGTTCAAGATGCTTTTCGCCTAAATATCAGTAGCGAAACCCGACATCCCACTTTTATCAAACTCACGTTTAATTATATAATAGTTTGGACAATTTCGGTCAGGTTCATACCTTGTTTTCAAGGTATGTCTGATTTTTCTCGAGGGTTCTCACACATACCCAACTCTGAAAAAATAAACTCGGAGGCCCCAAAGGCAAGCCCCAGCGGGGCGATATGTTTATAGAAACGCCATACCCTACACCAGGCAAGCCCCAGCGGGGCGATATGTGTATTCTTAAAAAAAATTGTCCAAAGTTTAGTAATTATATGTTCCGCATTCATTACCGGGGTCTGGGTCACATAGCCTGCTGTTCGCAATTTGTTATCCTTGAACGTATAGATGAGCAGGCAATCGACCCCGTTAATTTTATGGCTATAGACGAGTGCGTTTTCAGTCCTTTCATACACTCGATTCCCGACTTCAGCCAATTCTCTGAAATCCCTACTTTCCACCCAACCCCAAAATTGCTGGCATTTCAGTTAACGAAGTCACCTCATAATCAGGTCGAATTTCTGTGTCATTCAGGACCCCTTCTCGGTTGAGCCAGACAGAATGTGCACCAGCGTTCCGCGCACCAGCAACATCGTTTTCAAGCGAGTCCCCTACATGGAGCATCTGCGCGAGTTCACAACCCGCTCGCTCGGCAGTAATTTCAAAGATTCTTCGATCCGGTTTCTCAATCCGCACATCTTGAGAAAAAACAACAAAGGCGAAATACCCCTCAAGCCCGCAGCGTTCCGGATAGGTATTTCCATTTGACAACAATCCGAGTTTGAATTGGGGTGCCAGAACATCGAAAGTTGGGATAACATCTGGGTACAACTCTATATCTTCAAATCGGTGCTTCCGATATATCGCATTCAGATGTGCAGCAAGTTCTTTGTCTGGGCAGTCGACATGTTCAAGTGTCCTCTCAAATGCGCGCAGTCTGATTTCTTCAAGGTTCCACATTTCACCCTTTACCTCTTCAGCAAATTGATTCCGAATTGCAATCATCTCATCGATTGTTAATTTTAGGGTGCGCGGGGTCGGACGCTGTTTTTGAAGTTCCAACAATGTGTGTTTGAGCGAATGACGCATAACCTGCAGAAAATCCCACAAGGTCATATCGCCATCAAAAGAGATAACCGAAATTTCCAAGAATCCCTCCTCTAAAAACTAAGATGTAGGCACACCGATTGAGGCGTGGATTTGCGCAAATTTCCATAACCTATCGGTTTTTTCCAAGACACCCGTCATCCGCATCACGAATTCTTCCAGCGTGCCTTGCCATTTGAGTCGCCAGATCTGACGCGTGTAGAACCAAGCGACATTGTCCCGTTCCTGCACGTCAAGGTTAACAAATTCAATGCTGAACTCCTCTGTGCTGGCGACGTGGTTTCGGTAATACGCCGCGATTTCTCTGCTTCCCTCAACAATCTCGTCAGCATCGGTGCCGATCTTGACATAGTGTGAGGCAGGCAGCATCATTGCAATGAGGGTTTCAGCATCACTATCAACAAGGGCGTCAAAATACGCCTTCACCGTATCATGCGCATTCCGCATCATGAATTCCTGTAAGAGCATCCCACAAAGCCACGCTCATTTTTTCACAGGCTTGCACGACAGTGGCGTGTGAATCCGATGGCAACGTGCCGATGTGTTCAA
This sequence comes from Candidatus Poribacteria bacterium, assembly GCA_009839745.1. Taxonomy (NCBI): domain Bacteria; phylum Candidatus Poribacteria; species Candidatus Poribacteria bacterium. The sequence continues at coordinate 8,160 of VXPE01000048.1, read as the reverse complement.
TTAGTTTTTCCGTTTCATGCTCGTTGTGTGAATGCGTTTCAAAATAGGGCTCTACCGATTTCGGGAGTTGATAAAATGCCTGTAAACCCGTGAGTTTCGATTGAGAAGTTTCCGGTTGCTGTGCCTCAAACGCATAGAGGGCACCGAGTGCTGTCGTCCGTTCTGAAAAGAGTTCGTGTGCTGTCCGCATCAAGGTTTTCACCTGTGGGATTTGTGCTGCAGCAACAGCCGTGTCAAGCCCAGCAGCGAAATCCGCCCACAAGTCGATGTGTTCGATCTCTTCTTGTGCGAATTCGGTCTCCTCAAGTGCTTCCCAACCTTTGGGGACTGTAGAAATAAAAGCACCATACTCACGCGCATAGGAGCGGAGGGCTTCGAGTGGCAATTCGCCAGCACTCCATGCTTGGTAGAATGGGTGATTGAGTAAATTATAATCTGCGATTTTGCTATCTAATGCTTGTTTGAAATCCATTAAATTGGTTGCTCCGTTTCATGTATATCAATAAAGTTCAACGATCCGTTGATGCTTTCCACAACAATCCTCGGTTTGCAAGTTAAACCGAGACGTGCTGCTCGTGGTATATCTTTAGTATAGCATACACCCTGTATGGGTGTCAAACAAAGGTTAGGATCAATTTAAAAATTCGTTTTGAATTAAACCTGAAATTTGCTATAATGCTTAAGAGGACCGGAAGTATTATTTCTTAACAAAGGATTGCTGTGGCGGAAAAACAGAAATTTATTTTCGATCTCAAAGGCTACCTGTCCGGACATCACGCATGGCTTCAGAAACAAGTATACCATCGGCATCACTGATCCGTGTAGCACGGGTTGACGCATCTCGTAGCGTTTCAAAATGGCGTTGGATAGTGTTTGGCGCGGTTCTCAGTCTTCTGCCCACACTCAATATTGTACTTCTCGGTATAAGTGTAGTTGTTATGGGCACCTTAACGCCTAAAATAGACTTATCCTCGCCGAAACGATTGACACTTTATTTCCAAAATCCAGCGTGCTACACGGTGGAATACCAACGGACAGCAAAAAGGTTACGGTGCCTTCGAACTTTATACGGATGGCTTGCTGGTATCATTATTTTCAACTTCTTTTAGGGAGAACGGAACGAGCAAATGCAAGGAAGACCAACGCCTTACAAAGGACTGGAAGATCAACTTATCTTGCGCGATCATCTCGCCGCAGATCGAACTATCCTCGCAAATGAGCGAACCTTTCTCGCCTATATCCGCACAGCGTTAACGTTGTTCGTTGCAGGTTTATCCTTTGTGCATCTCAAGCAGTTTTTTACTTCATATATCGTTGAGGTGATCGGGGTCGTCTTTATTTTGCTCGGTATTGCCACCTTCTTCGTTGGACTTTTTAGATATAAAAGGATGCAAGCCCTCATCCGTAAGATTAAGACAGAAGAATTAAAGGAATTAGAAGAGGAAGGTTTATAATGAAAATCAGAGAGGTTGTTGTAACAGGTCAGAACCAGGTGGAGCTGCAAACTGCCGACACTGGCGCACCCGCACTCGCTTCCAACGAATTGCTGATAGATACAGAATATACGTTTATCAGTAGCGGGACGGAGCTCGCGAATTATACCGGTAGAGAGCCGAAAGTCTTCCAAAAAGGGGAGTGGTGTGAATATCCTTGGCGTTCTGGTTACGCGAATGTCGGCATTGTGCGTGAAGTCGGCAAGGGTGTGACTCGCGCAGCTCCAGGTGATCGGGTTTTCACTTATGGGCGACACGCCTCAACGGTTCAATACTCACAAGACCGGTTAGTTGCACCCGTTAGAGAAACGGTGGATCCAGCCGTGGTTGCAGCATCACGGATGGCAGGCGTTGCGATGACAGCGATGATTGTCGCTGAGATCGGTGCCAACCCGTGGGTCGTCGTCTTTGGATTAGGGCTTGTTGGAAATTTGGCATCACAGATGTTTCAAATTCACGGATGCCGTGTTATCGGCGTGGACCCGGTAGCCGAGAGACGAAAACTCGCACAGCGGTGTGGAATTAGCCATACTGTGGGTGGCGATGCTGCCGAGGCGCAAGCACAGGTTACGGAAATTACGGGTGGCGAACTTGGCAATATCACTGTTGATGCCGTAGGGCATAGTGGGGTCGTTATGCAAGCACTGCGCGCCACTGCCAGCCATGGACAACTCGTCATCCTCGGTTCACCACGTGTTGAAGTCCAAGGGAACCTGACCGATCTGCTCTCCGAAACGCATCTGCGATGGATTACCATTCGTGGGGCATTGGAGTGGTGCGTCCCAATGTATCCAGACATCGGTAACCGAACCTCTCAATGGAGCAAACAGCAGACTATCTTTGACTGGATGGCGCGTGGGGAATTGCATGTTGAACCCTTAATCTCTCACCGCCTCAAGCCAGACCAAATTAAGCAGGCTTACGATGGTCTCCTCAACGAACCGAATGTGTATACAGGTGTCGTTCTGGATTGGAATCTTTAATTTTACCTTGCGGATAAGGGGCGTGGTTTGGGGTTTTTGTGTTTTTTGTATTCGAGTCGCTCTCCACTGCGTTACGAGCTTGGTGTTTGGTGTTATATTACACAAGATTCTAAAATAGAGGTGCGACTTAATCAGCAATCTGCGCGTAAGGGAATGGAGCGCAGGATAGAAACTTAAGAATTAGAAAAATGAAAAAAACAGAAATATTCCGGAATTGCATCCAATCTGAGTTGCCTCCGGGACTCAAAATACGGTTCGATAAAAAGCAGGTAATGGCTATCACTTTCTCACCAGATGGCACGCGCCTCGCCGCAGGTGGTGATGGGCGTATCTGGATATATGACACAGCCACCGGGGCACAATTCGCAATGCTCTCAGGGTATACGGAACATATACGGGCGTTAGCATTCGCGCCCGATAATGCCCTGCTTGCCAGCGGAAGCGAAGACAATACGCTCCGGCTCTGGGACACCGCCACGGCTCGCGAGGTGCTAACACTGGCGGGGGATTCTAATCTGGTGAACGCGTTAGCATCATCTTCACCAGATGGAGTGCCACTTCCCGGATGGGATCCGCGCACAGAACGGTTGCTCGCGTCCTCCACTGAAGCCCCTGGCAGAATTAGATGCCTCGCTTTTTCACCCGATGGAACAACACTCGCGAGTGGAAGTGCAGATGGCAAGATTCGATTGTGGGAAGTTGAAACGGGCGGACTGCTCTCCACCTTTTCAGCACACGACGGGCTCGTCTTGGCTTTGGCATTTTCGCCTGAGAGTGAGACCCTGGCGAGCGGCGGTTCCGACACGCTTGTTCGGCTATGGAACTTAGAAAGCAAGCACTTGATTTCTATATTAAGAGGGCATACCGATTCAGTCAGTGCGTTGGCTTTCTCTACCGATGGAGGACTCCTCGTAAGCGGTGGAAGGGATAACTATATTCAGTTGTGGAAAACCGGCGAGGACAATCCTATATCTATGTTTCCGGTCCAAGAGGGTGCCATTCGGGAATTGACTTTTTCAGCAGACGGTGAAAAACTTATAGGCGCTACACATGATGGTTCGCTCCTCATCAGAGAGCGATGATCAGAAAAGAAAAAGTCGGGCGCAAACAAACCTGATTGAACAGCGTAAAAGATGGAAGGAGTTGAAGCAGTGATTGGTATCTCTTATCACGCCGGTGGAATGAAAGACATCCCCCTACCAGAAGTTATTACGATTCTCGCTGATGCAGGCTACGACGCAATCGAGATGATGTGTGGACCAGAAGCGCATATCCCTTCTGGTGAAGTCACCGATGGCTTGCTCAAAGACGTCAAGACGATGGTCGTCGACAGTGGATTAAAGGTCTCTGTTATTAATCCATTCACGGGAAAAGGTTTATACCAATTGGCAGCGGAGGACCCGCAGGAAGCTATTGACCATTACGCACTTCTTCAGGACGTAGCTGTTACCCTTGGGGCAGGGGGTGTTAACTTCCTCACAGGGTATGGCGGCGAGAAAGGGGACGCGTTCGCATGGCGGCTCCTCGTTGATGTGCTGAAACCGATCTGCCGCCGCGCTGAGGAACTCGGTATTACAATGAACATCCACAATCATGAAGCCACAACAATCGATGCCTCTGCAAAAGTCACGCTTCTCATTGAACATGTTGGCTCTGACGCATTGAAATCCCTCAACGACATCACCAATTTCTATCATATCGGTGAAGACATCGCCGAAGTTACTGAAAAATTGGGACCGCTCACGACGCATTGCCATGTAAAAGGCGTAACAGGGATGTATCCCTACAGCACCTTCCTGATCCCTGGAGAAGACGGTGATGAGTTGGATTTCCGAACCTTTGCAGAGAGTTTAGGGAAAGTCGGTTACGATAAGTATATCTCGGTGGAAACGTTCCCTCACATGCGGATGGAGAAGGCACAAATCGCTCACGACATGATGGCAGACACATTGAAAGCGTTAGGGCTACGGTGAAATAAACGTAGCCTGCAACATCGGTTTTTTAACGATTGCTTCTGAGCTGCTGCGTCTGTTGTCCTTGCAGTATTCCAATCCTTAAGAAACTATTCATAACCTAAAGCAGGTTTTTTACCAATTTTAGATCGGCGTTGACAACGGAAACGCCGCCCAGGCGCACATAATTAAAAAACCGAACCGCAAGGTATAATTAAAAATTCAACGCCTTGATACCGGGCCAGTCCCGCCACATATCCTTGTTGGGCGGTTCTTCCTGCGTCTGTTCTAATTCCGTTTTCCGAAAATCGTATAGCACTGCCTGCCGTATCTGTCGCGAGTAGTTATGTCCTGCAGCGTGACCGATGCGATGGTGCCAGAAGACGACATCCCCTGCGTTCCCGTAGCATTCAACACCGGCTTCTCTGCTGAGACGCTCGCGGTCGATTTCGTATTGCGGTGTCGGTTCGTTCTTGTATTGGGACTGGTAATCGTAATAGAAGATTTTGTGGCTCCCGGGCCAGACCGTAAACCCACCCCCTTCCGGCGGCACATCGTCAATATAACCGACAGCACCGAGATGAAACGGATGTGCGTCGACATGACACCCGATTGACTTCTTCGGGATGTCGCCGTAAGGTAGGGTGCAATAGATACCGCGCACACGGTCGGGTTGCGTCAAATTCCCTTCACCCAAGAATTGCTCTGCCATCCGCCAGACATTCGGATCGGTAGCGAGAAGCCGAACCATCCAGTCTTCGCCACCCGGTTCACGGAAGTTCCACCGGAAACCGCGTCGATGATTATTTCCGTCAGGGTTCTCTTCCTCTGGTGTGAAGGGGCCGATCCATGTTTCGGGATCCTCGCGCTTGCGTCCTTCGGGGGCACCCTCCCAGAGCCTTGTCCGTGCCCGTTCCATCAATTCCGGGTTCAGGACGTTCCGTTTCACCAAGTACCCTTCATCTCTGAAAAATTCAATGTCTTCCCGTGTAAGTTCAACCATTTTTAATTGTTCCTTGCGGATTTTCAATTTTCCCTTGCGGTTCGGTCAAGTGGGTTGGTGATTTCACGTGTTTTCCCGTATATCCGCCTGCTCCGTTGTTGCAGGTTGCGTTTTTGATACTATCTTAAGAGGGGAAGCTTTATGAGGCGAAAACCTCTTAACTGGCAACTGCACACCACATTTCAAGAATTTTAAAGGAATTCAACAATTTTTTCAAGAAAAAGCAACAAATGGGTCGTCATTCACGGGTACTACCAACTTGGAGAGGCAAATTTGACAACATGCGGTGTTTCAACTATAATTAACGCATGTCAAAACTCGTAGTTGTTCTTCTGCTATTCATTGCCTATCCACTATACCTTTTTGCACACCCAGAAGGCATGGGTGAACATGTCGTTGAAGCCCACCGGATTGTAGGCGAACCCCCGCAAATTGACGGGATGCTGGACGATACTGTGTGGGAACACGCAGAACCGCAAAGCGGTTTTATTCAACTCGAACCGTCACGCGGGAATCCCGCAACGGACGACACAGAATTTCGCATCGCTTACGATGTGCATAACATTTACATCGCATTCCGATGTTACGATGCAGAACCCGACAAAATTGTCAATCGGATGACGCGACGCGGCGACATCTATGCCTCGGATGTCATCTCTTTCTTCATCGATCCACATCACGACCACCGCACCGGCTATAAATTCGCCACAAATCCAGCGGGTGTCCAGAGTGATAACTACCGGTATGAGGACACCCAACGCGACAGCAACTGGAAAGGCATTTGGTGGGTTGAAAGCAATATTGATGAACTGGGATGGAGTGCCGAGTTTAAAATTCCGTTCGCAAACTTCCGGTTCACCGACTTCTCACATAAATCCGGACCAACGCAGATTTGGGGGTTCGATATTGAGCGAGTCAACCGCCGGAAAAGTGAGGTTACGGTATGGAAACAACTCACACAAGCCGGTGTTGTCACACGGATGTCCGATTTAGGACATATCGAAGGTATCCAAAATATTGAAACGGGGAAAAACTTTGAAATCTCACCCTACCTTTTAGGTGGTGGTATGGATGCTGCCGATACCAATCCAACGGGACAATTTGGAACGGGTTTGGATGTGCAATACAGCCTCACGAGTGCACTAAAGGCGAACGTTACAGTCAATCCTGATTTCGCACAAGTTGAAGCAGACCAATTAGAGATTAATCTGACCCGATTCCCGACGCGCTTTCCTGAAAAACGCCCGTTTTTTGTCGAAGGCAACAGTTTCTTTGAAACGCCTTACGATCTGATGTTCAGCCGCCGTATCGGAAGTCGTGGTAATATTCTTTGGGGGGGTAAACTTACAGGAAAAGTCGGGAACTACTCCGTTGGAGTCTTGGGAAACCAAACCGGTGAATTCAGGTTTTCCGATAGCACTCCGTCCGAAAAGGAAGAAGCATGGTTCTCTGCAATCCGTGTTAAACGCGACATCCTCAAACGTTCCAACGTTGGGGTTCTATTCGTGAACAAGGAACAGCCCGGTAGTGAGAGATGGAATCATAGCCGAGTGGGAGGTATTGATATGAACCTCGCTTTGGGAAAAACGTATCACCTCACGGGACAATACGCCGGGAGTTTCCATCCGGGTGAGGATAGTGATAACTTTGCGTGGACGGTTGACTTCGCACAGCGCAACTATCTCTGGAGCAGCGACATTGGGTTTGAACGGGTCGCGCCGAACTTTGAGATTAATCAGACGGGGTTTCTCCGAAAGGAACGCAATCGTGGCTGGCAACGCGTCTCTATGCGGAATTCCTATTCCCCACACTGGGGAAAGCACCAATTTTTTTCTGGGATAATCGCTCGTCTCTCTCAAAGTCTCTATACGCCCGCGTATTTTGCGGAGTGGCGAGAACGGAACCCAGCGTTGTCTCTCTCGCCTGATTTTGATGAAGATCTACTCAAATGGAGTGCTGGTGTGGATATCGGGATGGACTTCAGGGAAAGCCTCTTGGATGATATTAATGCCTATTATTTCCGAAGTCGGGAAGTTGAACTCACGGAAGTTTTTACCGCAAATAGATACGGGTTTGAGGTGGATACCGACTCCACAAAACCGGTTGCTATCGGCATCGGTGTAGAGTTCGCTGACTATTTTAACTTTAGACGACAACAAGCGGGTAAGCAGCGGAGCCTCCTGCTTGAGTCCACTATCCGTCCACGGAGCAATTTGTCTATAGAATTGGACAGCGGCTACGCCCAGAGTTTTGATTTGGAAGGCGCAATTGACGGTCGGTTTTTCGTCAGTTCATTGCGGACGACTTACCTCTTCACGCGAGAATCGTTTTTTCGGATGTTCGCGCAAGCCAATAGGGAACGCCTTGTTTCTATGGAAATTCATCAGACGTATCTGCTAAGCCTTCTATTTGGATGGGAATATAGCCCAAAGAGCCATCTGTTCGTTGCGTATAACGAAACGTGGGGCGATACGGCTGTTGGGACAGCCACCGCTCGCGAGTTACAACTGGAAAACCGTGTTGTTGTCATCAAAGTGACGTATCTTTATAATCTATAGTGTATAACGGACGAAGGGCTTAATCTGTAGATTTCACATCCGCCCACTTCCACAACACCTTGTTCGCCGCTGAAACATGACCCCGCAACCGCACCGTCGCTACCGCACGACGCTCCCCAGATAACGAAACCTCTTCCAGCCGATAGTAATACGGAACGTTCACCGAGACTG
>VXPE01000047.1 GCA_009839745.1 Candidatus Poribacteria bacterium | reverse complement strand
TCAACGATTTACCCGTGCTTTTCTAAAGACTAAACTTTTATCAAACTCACGTTATACTATGATAACTACCATCCAGATCTCGATAAGCGAACTTTTCTACTATCCAGACCACTATGTTGCGAGAGATAAAGGCGGCGAAAGCAAGCCATAAGACTCCCGCGACACAGCCCAGTAGAACCCTCATTGACAGAATTCCGAGAAACTGAAAGGTGGCTTTGAATTTCTGCATGAACATAGTTTCTACCTTTCTATCATTTTTGGCAAAATCGTGCATAACATCAGTATAGATCTTAATCTCTTCACGGTTTATAGCAACGATACGAGAAATGCGGTCGAGTCAACTCAACCTACTCCTAAACTTACATTTTTATTATCAAGAAACTCACGTTATAGTTACATTAAGTCGATTCCGACGACCGATCACAATCTAAAATGGAACATCATCCAAGTTTTGCTTCAAGACCTGAAGCCCGAGATCAGTGATTCGGTAGTAGCCTGTTCTGGTTCGTTCTATCAAGTCTTTGTTTCTCAGGTAAAGCTCCACCCTTCCGCTTCGACTTAACTGCTCCCTCTGATTTTTGGTAAGGGAAAAATGCTCGGTAAGCACATTTATGATCTCGATTCGGGGATATTCTCTTCCATCGCTAAGAAATTCAAGCGCAGGTTGCTCCATTTCTTTACCTGTCGGTAGAACCGTTTTTCCATAGAAGAGACGCGGAGGTTGCGTTGAAGATTCTTCGTTTTGTGATGAATTGAGTAGGCTATTCAACTCCGTTACTTCATTCTCTATCCATGCCTGAAAATCTTCTGGAGAAACCGTCACTTTCCACTCTCCGTCTATCTTCTCAACACTCCATCCGGCATTCCGCATTTCCTGTTTACCTTCGCGTCCTTGTGATTGCCAATAGTGCCAGAAATTTTGGGTGATATCATCTCCCGCAACACGGTACTCGTCTAAATGCTTTACAAAGGTGGTCCCCTGAAAAGTGACAGAATTAGGTGTAGCAGGATTTAACGGCAGGTACTCCTCGTCTTCGAGTAGCGAATCGGAGGTATTGAGTTCTTGGATTCTCGGTAGAAAGACTTCATTGAACTTTTTGTGGAATTTTTCAAGTTTTGAGATAACCCATTCGTGCTGGTTTTGCCAGTCTGATTCATCTGTCGGATCAATGATATCCTTACGTAAGGATATCCGGCTATCCGTACGCTGAGGTAATTCTTCCCATTCAAGAGATTCACAAAACTCCTGCTCAATTTCTGTCCGCTGTTTCTCGAGGATGTAAAAATTTTGTTTTGACATATAAAGCCGGATGGTAATTTCCCTATTGTCCGTGCCCAACCACACCTTCATGTAAAAGCCAGTAAGATCTATCAAACTTCTGCTAACGTTTAAGTAATTTTCCGAACCCGGTTTATTAAATCTAACTGAAGTGTCCTTTTGAGCTGCATAGTCGCACAATTGTTTCCAAATTTTCCTTCGCCACTCCTTAATTGGAGTAGTTTCATATTGCTCCTCTAACTCCGTCTTATCCGTCAAGGTTTTGACGTGTTCGTCACCCTCCAATTCAATAACTTTTAGACGATTCTCTGTTTCCGAGAGACGTTCTTTCAATTCAGTGTTCTCCGCTTTCAGTTCGTTCAACCGAGTTTGCGCGCTCTCCAGTTGTTTTTCTATCTCAATTTTCTCTTTTTCCACTGTGTCTAAGAGTTCTGCATACTCTGCTTTCTCTACTTCTAGCCGTTGCCACTCAGCCTTGTGGGACTCCTTATATTCAGCCTTTTCTGTTTCCACCACTGCCAGTCGATCTGACATTTCCGCGAGGCGTTCCTTGAGATCAGTATTCTCTGCTTCTGCTGGGTGTCCTTCAGGTTCATCAGAAAAAAGCCGATTTCGGATTTCTTCAACTGCAGTCTTTGCTTTTGCCTTACTAATTTCACCAAGTGCCTCGGCGACGAGAGAAAGATGCATTCGAGTAGATTCGGGGTCTACATCCCCTATCCCTGGATGTGCCCAAAAATTTCGACCATCTTTTATTCGCCCTGTTGCACTGCGAACATCATAGTGACGGTCAAACTTTTGGCGAAAACAATCATCCCAGTATTCTCTGATAAGATGTGGAATATTATTAATCTCTATTTCAACTTCAAAGTCATTGCGCGGTTCACAATCCAAGGCCATCATGATTAACTCTTTTGGTGTTGTGCCCGGAACACTCTCTAAACATTTATGAATGAATTCACGCATCGCATCAAGGTATATTCTGTGTGCTTTACGGAGTGCCTCCTCATTAGGATAGTCCTTCATATTAACGTTTGTAAACCTCCATGTAAATAAATTTACGGCTTGTGCTAATTAACTCTCTGTAGATTTAGATTTCACAGTATTAATCTTTTGCCACTTGTAATTTGACAGCTTCGGTTCATACTGCCCCATTTTTAAACCAAAGTCTCTATATGAAAACAAAGAGGCAATGGAATCAAGGTTCAATTTACAACGAAAACCCAACAACTGTGAAATTTAACAAAACACATGGTCAATTAGCACAACGCGTTAAATTTCCAAGAGTGTATCATATTTTACGCTCACTGTCAACAATGGATTATCCTAATATTATTCCACGGCAAACACCTCAATCTCACCAGTTCCGATCCACCGCGCAAGCACACTTTTGCCCGGAATTACTATACCTTCATATTCAAACGGGTTCGTCCCGAAGTTCGCGAACAGCTCAACAGTATCCCCAAACTCCGTGCGTTGGACCTGCTTGTTATCGCTCAACCACTCAAACTCGGTCATCGTCTGTCCGCCGATCTGCCGATGTAGCGGTGAAAAGAACGCATAGTGCCGCTGTATCCAGGCTTTATGTTTTGTAAACTCCGCCATATTCAGGTGATATAACGGCGGGACGTTGTAGAGCACCTCTAACAGTGCTAACGTCTCGATTGCATTCTCAAATTTGAGGCTTCCAGAGTGCCAATGATTTGTTGTCACCACTGAATCGTGGAACACGATTTGATAGAGCGGTAACCGGAAACGTGGATCATAATAAAGACGCAGATAGTTCGGTTTCAGAGGCACCTGTTTTATGTGGATCGCTGGACCTTCGGGGGGCCAGTACCCGCCGATGTAGTGAGGCGAAGTTTTTTCTTTCATATCTGGATCGCCCCACCCGATGACAGGGGTCGTCATTCCGTGGGCGAAATGGAGGGTCGCCGCAGCATAGGCGGCACCGCCTTCTGAACCGACAACCATATTGTGCGTGTCCCGAATCCATGCGATACGGGCAAGTCGTGCATTCATATCATCCAACTGCGTCGCGGGATGGGATGGCGAATAGTCGTCAAAGAGTTCACCGTAAGCGTCGCAGTCGATAAACCACGTATTGAAGTCCGTTGGCATCTGTGCGACGATGCCATTGACGCGATCTTCGACATAAGGTTGTGCCACGAGCGGACTTAAGTGATACCCCTTCTTTTTAAACCCCCGATTCTTCGTGCCATCTGCGTTGACAATCGCACCCGTCTCATAAAGCGGCAGGTCAAACTGTGCAGTCTCCCATGTATCCTTTTCATTCGGATGATGGATACTATGATAAGAATCGTAGGGTCCAATCAAATAGCCGAGTGCTCTCGCCTTCGCGACGGCAGTCGGGTGTCGAAATCCGTCCTGCCATGAATCCACACCGAGCCAGAGTCTATCCAATCCACTCTCAGCAAACCGCTCCAAGAGTTTCACAGAAGGGCCGTCTCCCCAGAGGTAGATGTGCGCCGCACCGAGCAACTTTTCCGCCGCTGGAACCTGTTCGATCTTTTCAGCAAACGAAACAAACGCACCGTTCTCGATCAGCCACTGCCGATACTGCTTCGCCGGCTCGACCGGTGATCCCGCACCGAGTGAAAGACGCACCCCATACCTTTTCCGTTCCCAATTCGGCGTGAAGGCGTGTGATACCCGCATACCTAAGTCAGACGTTTCCGTCTCACTGAAATGGATTTGATTGTTGAACGGATTTGTCAGAATATAGGTAAGTGTTCTCTCACCGAGGTCCAAGCCCCAAAACGGCATAGAGAGACCCGCTGTTGTGTTTATCGGTCCCCGATCGCACAAGAAGTCTCGCCAGGGGCGGTCATCTTTCGGGACGTAACTCCCCTCAAAAAAGGGAAAAATATAGCCGTGGATGGATTCGGTATTTTCAATAACGGGCCACGTGAAATTTCGCGTGTCGTTTGCGGGATCGTCTTGAATGAATTCAATCGTTAGCGAATCCTTTAGCGATGCAACGTAAACGGTAAGGGCACGTTCCGGCAGTCTCCAACTGATACCTTCACCTTCATGAGAAAAATCCGTCACGGGACCCAATCCTATCTGACCCGATGAAACCCGAACTGTTATGTCCGTCCCCACAGGATAGACATTCACGGCAAGCGACTGTGGAAAGATTTCAACGTCCCAAACGGCGTTGCTGAAACGAACGCTTTCAAGTGTGTCACTCATACCGATAAAAGTCAGCAGAAACATCCCTATAGATAACGAAATGCGAAATAGTATCTTGGACAACGGTATCTATCCTTGTTCAAATTAGCTTGACAATTCTTCCCACAACGCCCGATAAAAATTCATCACGCGGATGGGATCGGAACTTCCAGCAATCTCCGCCAAAGTGTAACCCGAATATCCGGATTCTCTCAACAATGTAAAGAGTTCCCGCCACGGATACTCGCGCCGATGGAGTTCCGTGATATGCACCAAGCCGATTCTACCTCTTGCATAGTTGAAGTTATTCAGTATAGAGCCGTCTTCCACCTCTCCAAAATTAGAATTCCAGCAGACGTAGACGTTATCGTGGTCAGCGACATCAATAATCGTGCGGATATGGGGAAGTTCAGAAGTGCCACCCCCGTGGACTTCTAACCGAATCTCAACACCGAGGTCCGCTGCAAATTCGCCACACTCGCGCAATGCCAACCCGATCTGTTCCAACGTCTTTTCGACGGGAACTTCGTTGGGAAGCCCATTCGGACGCACCTTTACGCCGGGTGCTCCGACATCCGCTGCGAGTTGAGAATACGCCTTCGTTCCTGCTATATTCCGGCGAACCACTGCTTGATCGGTGGCATGATAGTCATACGCCGATCCCAAACCGGCAATCTCGATTGGAGAGTCAGCGAACTGTTGTTTTACCGCCGCCCGTTCACTTGCGGACAGGTCGATCTCAACGCCGTGGGCATGCGTCGTCCGCAATTCCACGCCTGAGAACCCCGTTTCTACGCAATTTTCGATGATTGTTGGGACATCCCAATCTTTTGCCATATTATATGTAACTAAACCAAGTTTCATAAGGTCTCCTTATTCAAAAAGTTGTGCCACTCGACACGAAAACCCTTCAACAACATCCTCGCCGCTGAGGGTGTCGTTGATTGTAAATGTTTTGATGTCTGTTTGGGAACGGTACACGGTTACCGTCTTTCCCACAGGTTCAATGATCCAAACGAGGTGAGTTCCAGCATTGAGATAAGCGAGTGCTTTTTCGACAACACGATATTGAATATCTGACGGTGAGATGACTTCAACCGCTAAGTCCGGTGCCACAGGGGATACTTGGCGTCTGTTCTCAGGTAACCTCGCTGTTGAAACGAATGCAATATCGGGTTTAACCAATCGGTCCTCTAATTTAAAGTCTGTATCCGCTGGATACAAATGTCCCAACTTATTTTCACGAATGTGAACACCTAAAAGTAAGCTAAGACTCATGCTTATTTCACCGTGTTCCATTGTCGGTGGTGCCATCGGTATTAATTTTCCCTCCGCGTATTCATATCCCTCTAAATCGCTCTCAAGGAAATCTTCCAACGTCATATCGGTTTCTAACGGTGTGAGGGATATTGCCGCTTGTTCATGACCGTTTTTCGGAATGTCCATCAGAATTCCTCCGTTTTTGATGTCTGCCGTTTTCAATTGTATTATACCGAATTTTTTGCTACAATGTTCCTTAAATCAATAACTATTGGAGAACACTACTATGGCTTATGCACTTGAAGACGAATTCGGTGACATCATCGGGAAAGCCCGACGCGGGCAAGACTTGTCTCACAGCCAAATCGCTGCTGCGGCAGGTATCACAGAGACAGAACTTTCTCGTATGGAACAGTATACCTTAAAACCGACAGAAACGCAAGTTCTTCGGCTCGCCGAAGTCCTAAATTTAGATGGCACCAAACTCCTTGATATTGCGACAGAAGAGTGGGCACCCGAACCCCCGCAACAGATAAGCACTTCCCCCCTTGAGGTTATCACAATCAGCGCGCCGGTGGGCGGTTGGCCCGTCAATGCGTATCTCCTGATCTGCCAAGCGACCCATGCCGCTGCGATTGTTGACACCGCTGCACATCCTGACCTGATCTTGGAACAGTTAGAGGCGCGTCCTGTGAAGCCTACAGCGATTCTTTTGACACACGCCCACAGCGACCATACCGACGGGTTACCAAAGATCCAGACCGCTACTGGATGCGAAACTTACATCCATACGGATGAACCGAAACCGCGGAGCGAAACGAGATTACGCGAGGTCGCACACGGAGATACCCTCACCGTCGGTGAACTCACAGTAACCGTCGTCAATACACCCGGACATACCCCCGGCGGATGTAGTTTCATCGCAGAGAACGTAGCGTTCGTTGGCGATGCCATTTTCGCTGGCTCAGTCGGAGGACCTAACATCTCCCTTCAGGATGAAATCGACAGCGTTCGAGACAATCTGTTGTCCCTTCCAGATGGGGTTAGGCTCTTTCCGGGACACGGTCCCTCTACCACCGTCGGTGAAGAAAAAGCACACAACCCATTTTTCTAATTTTTTAACTATTGAATATGAGCTGCTGCGGACGTTGTCCTTGCAGATACTGAATCGTTAAGAAACCATTGATAATCCAAAGAGGATTTCTTAACGATTTTAGATCGCGGTTGACAACGGAAATCCTCGCTCAGACAGAATCGTTAAAAAATACGGAAGGTTTTAACCTTGTTCTCGTATCTCCTTCAACGCTTTCTTTCGATCGGCTTATCCCTTTTGGCGGTATCGCTCCTCGTGTTTTTGATGGTGCATCTCATACCCGGCGATGCCGCCGTTGCTATTCTGGGGGAACGCGCAACTGAAAAGGCACTCATTGAACTCCGAGCAGAGATGGGACTGGATAAACCTTTGTATCACCAATACGCTAAATTCTTATGGGACGTCGCACACCTCGACTTCGGACGCTCTTTTAAAACGAAGCAACCCGTTATTGAAGAAATCAAACGCTATTTCCCAGCAACGGCTGAACTGACCCTCGCAGCAATGGCATTTTCGATCCTGTTCGGTATTGCAGCAGGTATCATCGCCGCGGTCTCTCGCGGAACATTTTTGGACTATTTTTCCATGTCAATATCCCTCGCGGGTATCTCTATGCCGATCTTCTGGTTGGGATTGATGCTCATCCTGCTTTTTTCATATTTCCTGCCGATACTGCCGAGCACAGGACGCCTGGATGTTGTATTGGATTTAGATATCCAGTCGCGCACAGGTTTTTATCTTATTGACACCCTGCTTGCTGGAAACTTCACCGCCTTTCGGAACGCCGTCGCGCACCTGATCCTCCCCGCGATAACGTTAGGCACGATTCCGTTAGCAATTATCGCACGCATGACCCGATCCAGCCTCCTTGAAGTGCTAAACCAGCCTTACATTACAACCGCTTATGCGAAAGGCTTGCCGCGGTGGAAGGTTATTGGTAAACATGCAATGAAAAACAGTATGGTGCCCGTTCTGACAATTATTGGCTTAGAATTCGGCTATTTGTTAGGCGGCGCGATCTTAACCGAGCACATCTTCTCCTGGCCCGGACTCGGTTCATGGCTGCGGGCCGCTGTTGAAGCGCGTGACGTTCGGGCGGTGCAAGGGGGTGTGCTTTTCGTCGCATCCGTCTTTATGCTCGTTAATCTTATCGTGGATATGCTGTATGCCTACTTTGACCCACGCATTCGAGTCGGAAACGAAGCCATATGAACAACGCAACACCCGTCACCAGTCAACAATACGTCCTTCGGAAACTCTTAAGACACCGTTCTGCCACCATCGGGGCATCTATTATCCTGTTCTTCGTTATCGTTGCTATCTTCGCACCGTTAATCGCAACACACGATCCGAGGCATGCTAACATCGTTGAGCGTCTCAAAGGGGGTCGGATACACACTACCTCGGCACGGACGGGGTTGGGCGTGACATCTTCAGCAGAATTGTTTACGGAACGCGTATATCTCTGAAGGTCGGACTCATCGCCATGTCATTTTCCATAGGATTTGGAACCTTCTTCGGGGCAATCGCGGGGTATTACGGTGGAAAACTCGACAATCTAATTATGCGTGTAATGGATATGATGCTTGCAATGCCGAGTATCCTTTTGGCGATGGTCATTGTCACTATTTTGGGACAGAGTCTTACGAATGCAATTATCGCGGTTTCTATCGTCTATATCCCGCAATATGCCCGCATTTTGCGGGCCGCTGTCCTGAAAGTCCGGGAGTTAGATTATGTCGTCGCTGCGAGGGGCATCGGCGCGAGTAATGGGCGCATCCTTCTCACGACTGTTCTCCCAAACTGCATCGCGCCGTTGATCGTCCAAGCGACTTTAGGCATCGGTGCTGCGATTTTAGATGCCGCAGGACTGAGTTTCCTCGGGCTGGGTGCTGAGATTGGCGAGCCTGAATGGGGCGCGATGCTCAATGAAAACCGCAAGTTTATCCGCCGCGCCCCTTTGGCTGTTACGGCGCCAGGCATCGCTATTTTCCTGATTGTCTTGGGTTTCAATGTGCTCGGGGACGCGCTCCGAGATGCCCTTGACCCGCAAATAGATTGAGGTTAAAAGATGCTGGTATGAGCGGACAAACAACAAAATATAAAATTTTTTGACACGCCCTCCTTTTTGTAGTATAATTCAATACAAATTTAACTCAGCGAGGTTTAGTTTTTTATGGAGTCTGCTTTAAAAGATTTGTTTTTGAGAATGAGTCTCAATATCATAAAATTGGGTTCAATGTGGAATACCCACCGATTCCGTTCCCGACTCAGCCCGGGAAACCTACAAATCGCGTCTTATACGTTTCTGCCCCTTGTAAGTGTCCTCCTTTACTTCTGTGCCGGTTCCGCTGAAGCCGCAACACGCGAGTATTGGGTCGCCGCTGAGAAGGTCGAATGGAACTATGCCCCCAGTGGGCAGAATCTCATCAAACCGGCGATGGGGTTGGATGTTTGGGGGAAAGCCCTCATATACGAAAAATACCGCTACATCCAATACACCGATGATACCTACACGATGCAGGTTGAACAACCTTTGTGGATGGGTATTCTTGGACCGCAACTGCACGCTGTTGAAGGCGATAGCGTCCGGGTGCATTTTCTCAATCGCGCCGATAAACCTCTGAGCATCCACGTCCACGGATTACAATACGACGAGGCGAACGAAGGGGCGGATATGAAAGGGTCGGGTGCCGCCGTGCCACCAGGCGGAAAGTTCACTTATCACTGGGAAGCCGATAGTGATGCCGCTCCCGGTCCGAACGATCCCTCGTCTATCGTTTGGCTTTACCACTCGCATGTTGATGCGGTTACCGAAGTCTACGACGGTTTGATTGGAACCGTTGTTGTCACAAAAAAAGGGATGGAACGCTCGGAGAACGATCCACGTCCCAAAGATATCGACAAAGCGTTCACGACGCTGTTTCTGGTCTTCAATGAAAATGAGCGCACTATCGTCAAAAGTGGACAAAGTGCGGAATATGATTCTCCCGAGGAAGCCGAAGAGGGGAATCTCAAACATGCTATTAACGGCTATATCTTCGGCAATCTACAAGGGTTGGAAATTGAACAGCACGATAAGGTGCGTTGGTATCTTATTGGGTTAGGCACTGAGGTGGATATGCACACCGCGCACTGGCACGGTCAGACAGTGCTAAACGCTGGAAAACGCACGGACGTGGTGGATCTACTTCCCGGCTCTATGGTTACGGTAGATATGACAGCGAAAACTCCCGGCAACTGGCTCTATCATTGCCATGTCGCTGATCACATTACGGCGGGGATGAACACGCGTTGGCGAGTGGTCCCGAAACCTCAAGAAAACACACATTAAGCATCTATTTAAAAACTTTGAACCTTTCGCAATTAAATCTGACTAAATTTATGCCAGATTTGATTCGGATAACAGTCTATGAATTGTATAAGGAGACATCATGTTTAACAACCGATCCGGTTTATTCAGTTCCTGTTCACTTATTTTGCTCTTATTCACCCTCATCGGGATGGTTCACGCTGAAACACTGACTATCTATTCCGGACGAAGTAAGAGCCTTGTTGAGCCGATTATTAAGCAATTTGAAGAGAAAAGTGGTATCCAAGTGGAAGTGAGTTACGGGGGGACGACCCAACTCGCCGCCGCGCTTCTCACAGAAGGCGACAAAAGCCCTGCCGCCCTCTTTTGGGCACAGGACGCTGGTGCCCTTGGTGCCGTTAGCAAAAAAGCGATGTTTGAAAAATTGCCCGAATCCATCCTTACACAAGTGCCTTCAGGCTTCCGTGATGTCGAAGGGTTTTGGGTGGCAACAAGCGGTAGAGCGCGTGTACTCGCATATTCCCCAGAACGCGTTAAGATGGAAGAACTCCCCGAAAGCATCTTCGATTTAACAAAACCGATGTGGAAAGGTAGAGTCGGTTGGGCACCAACAAATGCGTCTTTTCAGGCGTTTGTCACTTCCCTGCGTGTGCAGGTAGGTGAAGAAAAAACAGCGGAATGGCTCAAAGGCATGAAAGCAAATGGTGTGAAAAAATATGCGAAGAACACACCCATCATAGAGGCACTCGCTGCTGGAGAAATAGATGTCGGCTTGCCGAATCACTACTACCTCCTTCGCTTCAAAAGCAAAGACTCCGGTTTTCCTGTAGAACAAACCTTCTTTAAATCGAGTGACCCAGGCAACCTTGTCAATATTGCTGGTATCGGATTACTGAAAAGCAGCAAAAATAAAGAGGCCGCACTGAAATTTGTGGAATTTCTGCTGTCTTCTAAAGCACAGCAGTACTTCACCAGCGATGTTTTTGAATATCCCGCCATCAAGGGCGTAATACCGCACGCAAGTCTACTGCCCCTTTCTGAACTGCTTCAATTGGCACCGACCTTCAATCTCAATCATATGGACGATCTCGACGGCACGGTTAACCTGTTGAGAGATGTTGAGATTCTATAGACACAGCAACCCGTCGGCAGTTGAGGTAACCGGAATTGAATGTCAAAGCCAAAAACAGTAAACATAAATCCCTATCTCCTCATACCGGCAATTGTCGTAGGTGCCGGCGGGTTGATCCCACTGATTTACCTGCTCGTCAAAGCGTTTTCTGCGGAAGGCACTGCGCTTGTGCAGATTGTCTTCCGCTGGCGAAACGCGCGGCTTTTCTTTAACACACTCCTGCTGACAGCCGGTGTTCTCGCATTAGATGTGCTTTTGGCAACCCCCGCTGCATGGTTAACAACCAGAGTGAATCTGAAGGGGAAACGTTTCTTTACGGTGCTGTGCGCTTTACCACTCGCTATTCCAGGCTATGTCATGGCTTATGCCCTGTTGGCACTCGGCGGGAACACGGGTATCATCGCCCAATTTTTCGGCAAAAGCATCCCGCGTCTCGGCGGTTATTGGGGTGCCCTCCTCGCACTCAGCGCGTACACGAGTCCTTATCTCTTTTTGAATCTGCGGACCGCCCTGTTAGGTCTCGATCCAAGTCTTGAGGAATCCGCTCGGAGTCTCGGCTACCGATATCGCGAAACTTTTTTTCATATTATCCTTCCGCAGTTACGGCCCGCCCTTTATGCCAGTGGTTTACTCATTAGCCTACATGTCCTCGGGGACTTCGGGGTCGTGTCATTGATGCGTTATGAGACCTTCAGTTATGCACTTTACATAGAGTATACGCTCTCTTTTGAGCACATCTATGCAGCATGGCTTGCGCTCATGCTCCTTGTATTTACGGGATGTCTGCTCTATCTTGAGTCAAAGTTGCTAAATCGGGTGGTTCTCCATCGAGCAGGGAGTGGGGTTTCACGGCAACTCCTGCAGATTCCACTCGGCAGGTGGCGAGTCTCCGCTTACCTGTATCTCGGTATGCTTTCATTCGCGACTGTAGTTGTTCCCGCGGGTGCCGTCTTCCTCTGGATGTTTAGAGGGTTCGATCCTATTGTGCTGGAAGGGCTTGTGGATGCGTTGATCGGTTCATTGTCGATCGCAATACCTGCCGGAATTCTGTGTGCGTTTTTGGCGGTTCCATTCGCCTATGTAGGTGTGCGACATCCATCGCGTCTGTCAAACATGTTAGGGCGTGTCGCCTATATCGTTTACGCCATACCGCCACTCGCCTTTGCCCTGTCCCTCATCTTTTTCGTCTTAAATACGATGACCCTTATCTATAAAACGTTACCTGTATTGATCTACGCCTGTACCCTACATTTCCTCGCGGAAGCCATCGGACCCGTGCGGAGTTCGCTTTATCAAGCCTCACCCAATTTGGAAGAAGCCGCTCGCTCGCTTGGCTATTCACGGATACAAGCGTTTTTCAGGGCACTTCTCCCAATTCTCATGCGTGGCATGCTGACTGCCACGGCACTCGTTTTTTTGGCGACAATGAAAGAATTACCGCTGACCTTTCTTTTATCACCCGCTGGATATGAAACACTCGCGCTCAACGTCTGGAGTTACACATCAGAGGCGATGTTTGCCGAAGCCGCACCTTACGCGCTTGCGATTCTCGCGCTTTCAGGAATATTCGTTGGTGTCCTGATTCGTCATGAGGGACACGCACGAGAATAGGCGCAAACATTACAAAGACAATAGGAGAAACAAATTATGACACACCTCAAAAACTCAATCTATAACACTTTCGCATTTGCCTTACTTCCGTTCGTGATGTTCGGTTGCCTTTCAATGGCAGCACAGAACACAGTGCGCGTTGATGCGGGGATGACGGAGACATTTGAAATGTCCGAGAGCGGCACAGGGGCAATTCAGAAGTGGATACTTCCCGAAAGACGGTCTATCAGTCGCATTGAGATTCACTTTGATCCGATTGACCCGCTGAAGAATATGACCGTCTATGCTCGGATGGGTGAAGATAATTGGCGAGTCGTCAAGGCAGTCAAAACCCCGATCCGAACATCACCCTATATCCTTAGGGCACCGCTCTCCACAGATGCTATCCGCATCGTGTTATCATCATCAATAGGGATGGTTGATCGAATAGTCCTTTACGGCGCAGAATCAAGTCCATCAACCGAATAGGGGGTGTTCAAAAATTTCCGAACGTCCAAATGGGTGGAACCACAGTAAATTGCTTTAATTCACTTTTTGACACAATTTTTTCAACATTTTCTCCACATGTCTGTCTAATTGTGGTAGACTATCAGGACTTACGCAATTTTGAGTGTAGCGCGTTCTGTTAGATAGCACTTCTCTAAAAAACGCTGTTGGCTTTCTGGAAACCCAAACTAACAGTTTATGCTCCAAAAAAGCAACCCTGCGTAAGTCCTAACCATAACACAATTTTCTAATTGGCAAACCGGAATGCATATATTCTTCGATTTTTTAACGCTCCCACCACTTCTAAACCTCGGTGCTGATGCCCTTAGAGTATTACTCTCATTCGCCCTCGGCATTTTCATCGTTAACATCTATTTCTGGACCCATGCCAAGGTCCCACAAAAATCGTTTACCGATACACTCATCATCCTATGTATGTTGATTTCTGTGGTGATGGTGGTGATTGGTGATAGCATCGCGCGGGCGTTTAGCCTTGTCGGTGCCTTGTCTATCATTCGGTTCCGGACCGCTATCCAAGATCCACGCGACATCGGTTTCGTTTTTTACGCCTTAGCTATCGGGATGGCGGTCGGTGCTGGAAACCCATCTGTCGCGATTTTGGCGACCTTCCTTATCGGTATCATTATCCTCTGTATATACCATTGGCATCAACGCTTTGGGAATGATAACGAGTTCAGTCTCGAATTCTGTCTACCAACAAATCAGGATCCCGAAACTATCTATCGTCCGATTTTCGATAAGTATCTGATTTATGAACGGCTACTCGAACAACGCGTTAAAAAAACACAGCTGATTGAATTGACATTTCGGGTGAGATTGACGAATCCGCAGGAATGGCTCGCTTTCTTTAACGAACTCTCAGGGATTGAAAATGTCACAGACGTAAAAATGGATAAGGAATGAACAGAGCAAGCAAGGAATCCCGAACTTTTCTATCTGGTCCAAATCTAAAACCAAAAAGGAGCATACCATGAAACACCTTAAATCAATAACACTCATTGCGCTCATAATTATGGGCTGGGCGGTACACACGAACGCTCAAGACAATCAGGAAACTCCAAAACTCTCAGATGAACAGAAGCGGTTTGATCTCAATGGAGATGGCAAACTCAGCACCGAAGAGGACGAGCTCAGACTTCGGGTCACAGGCTTAGAAGCATTCACTGGAAACAAACTCAGCAGCGAAGAAATCAAGCGGATGCAAGACAATCCGCAGCCTGACAGAGGTTTTGGGCGTGGACCCGGCGGCATGCCACCATTTGGGGGAATGCCACCGTTTGGCGGTGGACGCGGACGCGGGGGTCCCCAACCACCAGAAAAACTTGTCAAACAGTTCGATACAGACAAGGACGGAAAATTAACGGGTGCTGAACGGCGAGCCGCGTTGGACGCGCGCGGGGGCGGAAGTTTGTCTCTCATGAGCCAGGAAAGTTTGCAGGAGGGCGTTCAGAACGATGCCCAGACAAGCCTTGATATGGCACCAGAAGGCTCACCGCCACTCTACAACGCACAAACACTTCGCACCCTTTATCTCCGATTCCATCATGAAGACTGGTACGAACAGATGTCCTCGTTTTATCGCACGGATATTGAAGTTCCAGCAGAACTAATTGTTGATGGAAAGGTTTATCCGGAAGTCGGTGTCCATTTTCGCGGAACTTCTTCCTACTTTACGGTCGGATCGGAGAAAAAATCCTTCAACATCGCTGTTGATTACGCTGAAGATGGACAACGCCTCTATGGCTACAAAACGCTGAACCTACTCAACGGACACGTTGATGCCTCTTTTCTGCGTGAAGTCCTCTACAATCAAATCTCGCGTGACTACATCCCCGCGATGAAAACGAACTTCGTGAAATTGGTTATCAACGGTGAAAATTGGGGGGTCTATATCAATCTCCAACAATACAACAAGGACTTTCTTGCTGAATGGTTCGACACAAAAAGGGGGATCCGCTGGAAGGTCGGTCCCGGTAGAGGCGGTGCGTTGACTTATGCCGGAGACGATCCATCGGCATACCAAGAAACGTATCAACTCAAAACCAGCAATGTAGAAAATCCATGGGAAGGTCTGATTGAGCTCACTAAAATGCTTGACGATTCCACATCTGACGCGGAACTTGCGCAGAAACTCCCAGCTGTTCTTAACATTGACCAAGTCCTGTGGCAACTCGCCGTTTCAAACGTCTTCATGGATGACGATGGCTACATCCACAAAGGCGGCGATTATACCCTTTATCAGGATGTCAACAGTAGATTCCACCTCGTACCGCACGATAACAATGAAAGTCTCAGATTCGGTCGATCAGGTCGAGGCGGTCCTGGAGGTGGCGGTCCCGGAGGCTGGTCATGGGGAGACTTGGAAAATGGAATGGTATCTCCCATCGCGCATGAAGACAATGCGGGACGCCCGTTGATTAAACGGCTGCTCTCAAATCCGCAGTGGCGTGCACGGTATCTTGCACACGTCCGAACCGTTAGGGACGAATGGCTCGATTGGGAAGTGTTTGAGCCGATTATCAAGGAATATCAAGCACTCATTGATACAGAGGTGCAGAAAGACGATAAGAAACTGTATGGATATGAGGAATTTGCAACCGGTGTTCCTGCCGACCTTGAGCGGTTTGTGAACCAACGCCGTGAGCATCTGATAAATCATCCTGAACTCAGCCAGCCGGTCCCAGAGATTGTTTCGGTTGAAATCGGATCTGGCACGCCTCCTGTCGCGAATCAGGCTGTCTCCGTTAAAGCGACACTTGACAAATCAATTGCCGTTGATTCGGTTTTGTTGTATTATAGTACTGATCGGTATGTCGTTTTCAATCAAGCGGCAATGGCAAAAGAAGGGGATAGCTATGTCGGACACATCCCCGGTTTTCCAGCAAACACCACAGTTTACTATTATGTAGAAGCGAACGCCGTCAAAACACACGGGACAACTGCCTTTTCACCCGCGCGCGCTGAACAAGGCGCAGCGCAGTATCGAATTGGGGTCCCCGTTGCAAAAGAGACACCGATCGTCATTAACGAACTGATGGCGTCCAACACCAAAACACTTGCCGATCCGCAAGGGCAATACGAAGACTGGCTTGAGTTGCACAACCGCACCAGCGATGGAGTGAATCTCTCCGGGATGTATCTCACAGATAAGATAGACAATCTTAAAAAATGGGCATTTCCTGAGAATACGACGATTCCAGCGCAAGGCTATCTCCTGGTGTGGTTGGATGAAGACGGTAAAGCCGATGAAGGGTTGCACGCCAACTTCAAGTTGTCCCGTAACGGCGAAACTGTAATGCTCGTTGATACCGATACGCGTGGCAATCAAGTCCTTGATACAGTAACGTTTGATAAACAGGAGAAGGATGTTGCCCTCGGCAGATGGCCGAATGGTAGTGGCGCACTCAAACAGGTCCAAACCACACCGGGTAAAGAAAACATGGTTAAATAGAGTAAAACGAACTTTTTGTTTTGTTAGATGTCTAATGGAACTAAAGTTTAGTAATGGAACAAGAAAGCCATTTATTTTATTGCTATTCAAAATTTTGCTTGATTTAAGCGAAAGCTGAGATCTGAAAATCAGCACTTTTGAAGCATTGAATAAAGGCGTGTTCTTTATCCCGGCAGTTTGGAGAAGAAGTATGTCCGTTGCGACCCTGACAACTACTATGGAAACCTATTCGGAGATAAGCAAGACAGAAGAATTGGATCTCGCACAGGAACGTGAGATTGTTTTGCGCTGTCAAAAAGGTGATGCCGATGCAATGGGAACCCTTGTGATTCAATACCAACACTGGGTTTACAATATCGCTTACGGTATGCTCGGTCATCACCAAGACGCTGAAGATGTCGCGCAAGATGCCTTCCTCTCCGCATGGGAAAATATCGGGAAATTTCAATTCCGCTCCCGATTTTCCACATGGCTCTATCGGATTGTAAAAAATAAGTGTCTCAACCACATCGATCAGTATCAACGCCGAAAAACCGATCCAACGGAGATTGATGATTCACAACCGTGGGTCCCTCTTGATACGGTGACACCTGAAGAGGAAACACTACGCACTGAAGAGAAGGAAATCGTTCACGCAGCCCTCGCAAAACTCAGGACCAGTCATAGAGAGATTTTGGTGTTAAGAGAACTGCGTGATCTGCCTTATGAGGAAATATCTGAAATTCTGGGATGCACACTGGGACGCGTTAAATCCCGATTACATGAAGCCCGAAAAGCACTAAAAAAAGAATTGGAGCGAGTCGAGTGGTAACACCTTTTACCACGATCCTCGATTGGAGATATGAACCATCGAAAAATCCAAGAGGAATTATCCGCCTACTTAGATAATGAATTAAGCCCGAGTCGGCATAAGCAAATTGAAGCACATCTGCGTTCCTGCGTCGAGTGTTCCGATATACTGGCAGCGTTTGAAGAGAACCGTCAGAGAGTCGCAAACATCGCGCACCCAGTGCCATCAACACTCAAAGACGGGGTGATGGCAAAAATACATACGCAGTTTCAAGATGAACTCTCTGCCTATTTAGATGGCGAATTGGCGCATGACATGCGCGATCGGATGGAAGCGCACCTCCATTCCTGCAGCGAGTGTTCCAATATGCTCTCGGTGTTCCGCCAAAATCGAGAGCGGATCAAAACAATTCAGCATCCTGCACCGTCATCTATCCAGAGCACAGTGATGGCGAAAATACGCCAACAAGCCGCACAGACACGCAAAGAGGAATCCACTCACACCGGATGGATACCTGATATAAGACGCTGGATACCCGACCTTGGACGCTGGTTTTTCCGTCCTGTTACCGCAGGCGCAACCGGTATTCTGACACTCGTCCTGATTTTGGGTGCCCTCTACTTTTACAATCCGACAGGATCGCAATACGAAGAGACACTTGATTTCTACTTCGGGCTTCACACCGAACAATTGGTAGATAACACTTATGATGCAAACGTCGGTGTCTCCTTTAGCACAACATCTTCGGAAGACGCTTTACCCGCAGAAACAACCGATGACGCTGAACTGTTTCTCAACCTCTATCTGGAGGATGTAGGGAATTAAATTACGCAATAGGAACCAAACAGGTGAATCTATGCGAATCTATACATATTTTATCCTTCGCAAGGGCTTGAAACCTATATACTATCTCTTTTGTATTCCAGTTTTAGCGTTTTTGCTCTGGTCACCTCAACCCCTTTCGGCTGATACCGGGACGCTTGAACGCATTGCAGCAGCCGAGCGTGAAGTCAACTACGTAGGGATTCGTTTAAAGACGTTCATTTCGTCAAGAGGCACTCGCACGTTTGAAGAACTCGTTATCCATAAATCCCCGGATATTTTCTACGGAAAGGAACTGTCTGTGGTGGGTGAGCGAAAGTCGTTCGGCGGTCCCCGCGGCGACGAACGTCGAGACGAAAGGCACAGAGATAATCGGAGAAGTGACCGGAACGAGAATCGCAGAAACGATCGAGATACGGAGCACGAAGGTCACAGATGGCATCAAGTGAGAGGTCTATTTTCCGAAAAAGATGTTGAACTGATTGTCCAAAATTACGACTTGGAAAAATCTGCTGCTACAGAAGATATAGCGAATTATGAAACCGACCTCCTAACGATTACTCCCAAATTCGCTGGCAGACCGACACATCGAATTTTCTTTGCCCGTGAAAACGGAGTTATCCTGCGATTAGAGGCACTCGACGCTGAAGGTGTCCTTCGGGCAATGTCCGTCTATACCCGAATTAGTTTCGATCCTGAAATCATAGAACGGAAATGGAAAGCCTTTCAAAAAGAGATAAGAATCGAACCGCAACGCAGCTATTCAATCTCGCTTGCAGACGGAGAAAATATACTTAAAACAAAACCCATCCAGCCTGAATATCTGCCACCGGGATTCCAGCTCCAGGATATTCACGGTATAAAAGATAAAAAGAATACCATCCATCTGATCTACACTGATGGTTTGTTGGGTTTCTCCATATTTGAGACAACCGACAAACGCGCCCGTCGTGGCAGTGACAGACGCAGAGGATCGGATGTAATTGAACTTGATGGCACGCGTGTCCATAAACACCAACGCGGACCGACGTATGCCTTCAGTTGGTCCAGTTCGGATATTCACTTCTTCCTGTTCGGCGCGATGCCTGCCTCTGAACTGCAGAAAGTCGTAGAATCCATCATTCACAAAACAAAGGAAAAATAAGGAATCAGCTATGCAGATATACCACGCTTTCATGTTAGTCCTCTTTTTTGCCAGTTTATTGTTCATCGGAAACACAAGTGCTGACAGTATCAAAACGCAACTCGAGGCATCACCGCGCCACGGCGAATGGGTGAAAGTAACGACCGCCGATGAACGTGTCGTCAACACATTTGTTGTGTATCCAGAGGTGAAGGAACCCGCGACGGCTATCATTGTCATCCACGAGATTTTTGGACTCACCGATTGGATCCGGCTCGTGGCAGATAGGCTCGCCGCCGATGGATTCGTGGCAATTTGCCCCGACCTGCTTTCCGGTATGGGACCTGACGGTGGTGGCACGGAGAGTTTTGGCTCCGGTGACGATGTCCGACGGACTATCCGTGAACTTTCACCGTCCCAAGTCACATCTGATCTGGATACCATCCAGAAATATGCCCGCGATCTACCGTCAACCAACGAGAAAGTCGCGGTCTCCGGATTCTGCTGGGGAGGCGGACAAACGTTCAGTTATGCCGTCCATTCCGATACAATCGCCGCTGGTTTCGTGTTCTACGGTCGTGCTGCCCCAATAGAAGATGTTCCCAAAATATCGGCACCCGTGTATGGCTTTTATGGAGAAAGTGACAACCGTATCAACGCCACGATCGATGCTACCAAAGCCGCCGCGGATGCCGCAAGCGTCACCTACGACCCCGTCATCTATGAAGGTGTCGGTCACGCCTTCCTGAGGCGCGGTATGGCAGAAGATGCCAACGACGCACAGAAAGCCGCCACCAAAGCCGCATGGGAGCGGTGGGTATCCCTCCTTCGAGGACTCTAAAGATTTTTAATTTTACCTTGCGGTTCGGTCAGGGATATTGAAGAAACAAAAGTTATTCGCGTAGATCCACCTCCGTGTTTTTGCTTGGGGTTTTTGATAGGGGTCTTTGCTTGGGCATTTCTGCGTATTTCTGCGTATTTCTGCGTATTGTTGCAGGCTACCGATTTTTAGCCTTCCTTAAGGAACATATATGGCAAACCGACTCAAAGACAAAATCTCCGTTATCACAGGCGCAGCGCGAGGCATCGGCGCGAAAAGCGCAGAACTCTTTGCAGGTGAAGGCGCAGCCGTGGCTATCTGGGACGTGAACACAGAACGCGGCGAAGCAGCCGCGGCGCAGATCCGATCCTCCGGTGGAAATGCCCTTTTCTGTGAGTGCGACGTGACCGACGCTGCACAGATTGAGAGTGCCGTTGCCCACGTCACCTCTGAACTCGGTACCCCTAATGTGCTATTCAACAACGCCGGTATTGCTGTCGTGGGTGAATTAGAAGAGATCTCCGAAGCAGACTGGGATCACCAATACGCCGTTAATGTGAAGAGCATCTACCTCGTTTCTCGGGCGATAATCCCGTTGATGCGCGAAGCCGGGGGCGGTTCGATCATCAATATGGCGAGTGAATCTGCCTATGTTGGGTTCCCGATGCACCCTGCCTATACCTCCTCCAAAGCCGCTGTCGTGCATCTCACACGAAGCATGGCGGTCCGGTATGCCGAAGACAACATCCGAGTCAACAGTCTCTGTCCAGGCACGATTAACACTGAACTCTACCAAGAATTTTTATCGAAGCAGCCAGACCCAGAGGCGATCAACACAGAAATTAAAGAGATGCACCCGTTGGGCATCGGTGAACCCGAAGACATCGCTTGGGCTGCGGTCTATTTAGCCTCCGATGAATCCAGATACATGACAGGTGCCCCGATGCTCGTTGAGGGCGGAATTCTATCGCTCTAAACAGTATCCGATTAGGTGCTATTTAGGCTGCTTTCCACCAATCACAACGAGAAACGCGCTATCTTCGTTGGCATAGACACTATGAAGGACATCACCTGCGGATGTATTTAAGTCCACAGGTCTATAGGGTCTTTCAAATGACGTGTTCATAATGAATTCTCCATTTTACGCGCACGCAGAGAACAAAATGTCGTGCCTCACCCGTATCAATAAAATAAACAAGCGAGACACGAAACTCTGACGATGCCTATAGAGCATGCTCTTCTGGGCGGACACCTTTTGTAAATGTGCCGAAACCGAAGAACGTTGGGGCATAATCGTCGACATAGTCAACAACGCTTTTATCAGGAATTGCGTCCTCCATCCCCATGCACCAATAACAACCATTGACGAGAAGACGGCGAAGTCCTTCGCTTTCTAAGTCAACCGAGGCACCCATCGTTGTATTGAGGACGCGTGAGGTATTGCCGTCATCACCCGTATAGGTCTTAATCCACACCATCGGCATTGTGACGGTATCCGGTTTGGGGGCATCTGTCGGTTCCATACCGACCAATACCTGTCCGTGGATGAGCACTTGCGAGTCACCCGTTAAATCATTAATACCGTAGACATCGGACGGTCCCCAAACATCGTCAACACCTTTGAGAATTGGGTGGTCTTGCATCGCTTCGTCAATAACACCGCGTGCACTCTCTACACCGTGATGCCCATGATGGTTAACCCACGTCTCGCCGAGCACTTGTCTGCCGTATCCACCCTCAAATTCCTCACTGTCAAAACTGTATTTTGCATACGGACTCTCGAGATTCCGGCTGTAACTGAAAGCGTGTGTGGCTGTGCGGAGTCCCATCACAGGTTTGCCGGCGTTCGTATAGTCAACGACATATTTCATCTGTTCATCGGGCAGTTCGCGGAAACGCGTGAACAGCACCATCATATCCGCGGATTCTAAATGGTGGAGTCCCGGAATGTTCGTCTGCACCTCCGGATCGATGTCCCCTGTTTCCGGATCAATAGCAAACAGCACGGTACATGTAAACCCATGGTGTGTCGCTAACACTTTCCCCAACATCGGCAGAGCCTCTTCAGAGCGATACTCTTCATCGCCACTGACGAGAACAATGTGTTTGCCCTTTCCAGGACCCTCGTTTCCTTCGTAAACAACCCATTCGTTTTTCATCAAAAAATAAACTCCAATACATAAGTAAAATTTTGCATAAGTATAGCACATTTCCCCGAGAAAGTCACGTCGAATCTATTTATGGAGAATCAAAGGTTGTGTGCCTATAGACAAAAAACTTTGACAAATATCCGAAATTACCATAAAATTAAAAGACAAGCTTGAAAACAGTATCCAAAACGGACAGGCAACCTGCAGGAGAAATTGTCCATGCATTTAACCGCCCAACAGCGAGACCACTACAAAGAGCAGGGCTTCGTGGTAATTCCACATCTTTTTGATACAGCCACAGTAACATTGATGCGCGCGCATTATATGAAACGTCGTGCAGAAGGTCCGAAACCCGGTGACACCGGTGGCACAACCGACCACGCCGATGACCCAAATCACCAATTCCCACGCATGATTA
Source organism: Candidatus Poribacteria bacterium (assembly GCA_009839745.1). Lineage (NCBI taxonomy): Bacteria > Candidatus Poribacteria > Candidatus Poribacteria bacterium. Next base: position 9,524 of record VXPE01000047.1, on the reverse strand, counting down.
ATATGCACAACTGGGACGAGTTAACCGAAGAATGGGCAGCGGATACGAACCTGCTTACCGTTACTGAGAAACTGATCGATGATACGCCGGTGCTGCTACAAACAATGCTCTATTTCAAACCACCCGGCGCGCGCGGGCAAGCTCTACACCAAGATGAACAATATATCACAATAGAGCCGATCATTGGCGTTTGGGTAGCATTAGATACATCGGACGCAGCAGTTGGACGCATGGTGCTGATCCCACGTTCCCATCAAGGCGGGCTGCTCTCTGTTGAAGCAGCAGATACGGCTATTTCGTTTACAAACGTCCAAGCCGTCAAACCGAAAAACACCGAAGAACTCGGAATAGACATGGCGCCCGGGGACACCCTTTTCTTTGATGGGAAAGTTATTCACGGTTCCTACATGAATAAAACGCCCGACCGATGGCGACGGAGTTTTATATGCCACTATATGGGTGAGAACTCACAACCGTTTGAGCCAACTGAAGGAACACACGTCTCACATCTGAAAAAATAATGTGTTCACGCTGAAATTCCAAACGGCTTCACGGTGTTACAAAAAATAAAAATTGGAGGATCTGGATTGTTAAAAGTATCAAAATTTGGCGGAAGTTCCCTGGCTACAGCGGAGCAGGTCCGCCGTGTTTGCGATATCATCACTGCCGATCCGGGACGCCGACTCATTGTTGTCTCTGCTCCCGGAAAACGATATAGCCAAGACATCAAAGTAACAGATTTACTCATTGCTGCTGCATCAGAACGGCTCACAGGAAAAATCGGTGCCTCGGAATGCGCTGAAGCGATTGAACGCTACAGGCGTATTGCCTCCGAATTAAGTCTTCCACCCGAAGTCGTCGAGCCGATCGCTCGTGATCTAACGGAGCGTTTGGAAAATAGCACAACCGATGCCGACCTTTATATGGATACAATGAAGGCAGGTGGTGAAGACAACTGCGCACGCCTCATCGCACAAGTGCTACAGGCACGCGGTGTAGACGCACATTATGTGAACCCGAAGGATGCTGGATTGCTCCTTTCCGACGAACCCGGGAACGCACAAGTGTTACCCGAAGCATACAACCGGCTGCGTGATTTACACGAGCGTCCCGGCATCACCATTTTCCCAGGATTTTTCGGTTACTCGGAACAGGGACACGTTGTAACTTTCTCACGCGGGGGTTCAGACATCACGGGGGCTATTCTCGCCAGTGCTGTTCGGGCGGAAGTCTATGAGAACTTTACAGACGTCGATTCCGTGTTTGCCGCGAATCCATCTATCGTTAAGGATCCGGCACCAATCGCCGAGTTAACCTACCGTGAGATGCGCGAACTCTCTTACGCAGGCTTTTCCGTGTTCCACGATGAAGCACTCGAACCGGTCTACCGCGCGCAGGTACCTGTCAACATCCGCAATACGAATAACCCGAAAGGGGACGGTACACTAATTGTTCCAAACCGTAAGTCGACGGATATTCCGGTCGTCGGTATCGCTGCGATGGACAGCGTCTGTTGCATCTATCTCAGCAAATACTTAATGAACCGCCAAATTGGGTTTGGGCGGCGATTGTTGCAGATATTAGAAGCCGAAGACATCTCTTTTGAGCATATCCCTTCTGGGATAGATAACATGTCCGTCATCCTCCGAGAGGATAACCTATCTACACAGAAAGAGAAACGAATTGTCGAACAGATTCGGCAGACCCTCGCACCCGAAGATATTTTCGTAGAACGCGGCCTCTCCCTCATCATGGTTGTGGGGGAAGGTATGCGTCACACCGTCGGCATCGCCTCGCGTGCGACAAATGCGTTAGCTGGATCGAAGGTCAACATTGAGATGATTAACCAAGGTTCTAACGAAGTGAGTATGATGTTCGGCATAAAATCCAATGATATGGAGACCGCCGTTCAAGCACTCTATGCCGAATTTTTTGGGTAACGGATTGCAGCAGCGTGGAGGTACCCGAAGTTAAAACATTTCGGATTTACAGTGCGTTTAGATACAAACCCGCAACAACGGAGCGGGTGACTCGAACACGAAAACCTTCAAAGCACAAATTAGCGTCACTTACCCGCAAGGAATAATTAAAAAATGGAAATAACCGTTCAATCGGCAGAATTGGCAGCAGGAAAACTGACAGATGCACACGTGGCAGAAGCCCTTAAAGCCATCCGTGTTGACGGCTACGTTGTTTTGGAGAACGTCGTCAACCATGAGCACTTGGACATTCTTCGCGAACGGATGGATGCCGATTCACAAGTCCTTATTAATGCGGAAAAATGGGGCGGTGCAGGCAGACTCGTAGGACACCTCCAGCAGGGACCGCCACCTTATGCCCCCTACATGTTTAGAGATGTCGTCGCCAATCCGTATGTGGTGCAGGTGACGAAAGAACTGCTGGGGCCCGGACTCTACAATAACTTTTACAACGGCAACACAAACTGTCCGGGGAGTATAACCCAACCGCTTCACAGAGACGGTTCTCACCTGTGGCCAGACCACGACGTCGCGCATCCCACAGCAGAAGTCGTCGTTAATATTTCTCCACTTGATACGACAGAGCAAAATGGCAGTGTAGAACTCTGGCCCGGCTCACATCTGGATGTCAGTGGACGCCGAATAGAGCCTGAAGAAGAGGAAGCACGTCGTAAAATCGTACCCCCTATCCGTGGAAACGCGAAAAAGGGGAGTGCCTTGATTCGAGACATACGCTTGTGGCACCGCGGTGTCCCCAACCCATCCGATCAACCCCGACACATGATCGCAATGATTTACCGTGCGAGTTGGCTGAAATCCGACCGGCGCCTGAAGTATAAAATCGGATGTGAAGCCGCTTTTGAAAACAGCGATCTCGACCATAATGCCGAGTTCCTTGACTTCACTAAGGAAAAAATAGACGATTACGATTATCTTTTCAATCCGAGATTTTAAGGAGTGTTTCTGAGTTTTTGCGTCTGTTGTTCTTGTAGACTTCTAATTGTTAACAAACTTTTCATAACCTAAAAAAAGTTTTGAATCAAGGATAGACCGATGCCGACAACGGAGGCATCGTCCAGATTTAAGAGTTAAAAAATTCAGGACGGAGGCTACTATGAACGTCCAAAACAATTGGCTCCCCGCTGAGCCTGACCTCGAAACGGTTTGTAAAACTTACAGCGACCCGATTTACGCACTCTCCCAAGCAGAAATGCCCGCTATTATCCTTCGGAACGCCTATTCACCCGCGCAATGCCAAGGGCTTATCAACCGATTTACAAATATGGGATTGATGCGCGACGAAGCCGACATCAACTCGCCTGACAAGCGCACCCGTATCGACATCGGAACCAGTCTCGGTAATCGTGGCGCGGATAAGACGAAATTTCTGGCACACGCCAAAGCCACACATCACCTTTTTAAGTTTCTGTTTGATGGATTGGATAACCCTGTCAATCTCATCTACGATTCCCTGACTGCACTTTCCCCGAAACAAGAGGTAAAGGTCGCGCGGGAACCGGACGGTTCGCTTTACGGTCCAGCGATCTTCCGTGTCCATTACGAAACGCACAGTTATAAGCCACACATCGATCACGTTAAATACCGAGAGAATCGCACCGATTATCAAGTCTACCGCTTTGAGCATCAGTTCGCAGGGGTATTGTGCGTCCAAAACGCGGATGAAAACGGGAAAGGGACGCAAGCTCTCTTGCATCGCTGCCTCTGGTCTGATGAGATTCAACCCCATATCGTTGAAGAAACTTTTGATCAATACGCCGCTGACAACGGGATAGAAAACTATCAGGTCGATCTGAATCAGGGAGATCTCTACTTCTTCAACACGCGATGTATCCACGAGGTTCCACCCGTGCAAGGCACGCGCGCCCGAATTGTTTTGGCAGTATTTATCGGATACTCCCCCGAAGATGGTGAAGTGTTCGTGTGGTCGTAGATCTCACACTTCTCTCTTTTCTCTAAGAACCTATCTCCGGCTTCTTTCCTTCCACGCCTTCTTATTTGCTGGCGGGGTCCGTAACCCCGCTTATCCCTTGGATACAATCAATCGCATACCTCACGCCTTACAACAACCAATGTGATGTGTCCAGATTACGAATATTTTTGGACGTAGCGTGCCCAATTCACGGCATTCCCTATTACCGGTTTACCATTCCAAGCAAAATCCGTAAAAAGAATTGTTTGACATTTTCTTGACATTTTTTTGACAAATATGTTAACATATTGGCAAATGAGGTTGGTAGCATCCGTTTTATAATGTGAGTTTGATGAATATTTAAGAGGGACGGATTTTGGCTTAAAGTCCCGCTGATTCTGAAGGAGGACAAAATCATGAAACTTATTATTCAGGCAGGCATCGTTATTTTGATGATTGCCTCATTAAATAATGCCGCTAAATGCGCTCTTGAAGCAAGTGGTGAAAAGGCACCGATTGCCAGAGGAGAGAATCTCATTGCTGGAGCGGCTGTCAACGATTCAGCCGGCAGTAGTGATTTAACCTTAATCATTCAGTTGAAAATTGATGGTAAAATCGTGGTCGATGAAGGCCACAAGTGCACTGCCATTCAGCCTGAGGAGAATATCCCTTCGGATAAAGATCCCACCGGCTGGACACAACCAAAATTTGACGATAAAGATTGGGAAAAGGGCGAATACGGTGTCGGTTACGGTGACAACGATGACAATCTGGTCATTGGTAAAGGAGACCTTGCAATGGTCTACAGCCGCGCTGTCTTCGAGGTCAAGTCCATCAGGTCAAATAGCAAAGTTGAGCTAGGAGCAGACTTTGACGATGGTTGTGTGATTTGGATTAACGGCGTCGAAGTTGCCCGTGAATCAAACACCGATATTCCGGACGAGCCGGAGTGGGATTCGTGGACCGATAAGGGAAGTGGGCATTCACACGAAGCCAGTAAAACAGACCCACCGACTTATGAGTTCGTCGAACTTGACGTTAAGGTGATTGGGAATCCCTTTGCTGTTGAGCCGGCAGATAAGCTTGCTGCCTCATGGGGGGAAATCAAAGCCGGGTACTAAGCGTCAAAAATTATTGGTTTTCAGTGTTCATCGGCGTTCGGACGTTCTTTCCCCGTTCATATTCGTGGCAAAAATACGAGGTGCGAAAAAATGGGTTGTAAGATGCGGCACATGATTTGCGTCCGTTCAACCCGCGAGCAATAGTCTTACACCTCTTGGGGAAGATGTCGAATTTCTTCAAGCCTTGATTTGGCTAAACGTATCAAACCCAATTTCGGATTAAGCAAGCGTTTTCATGTAATTGGTTCGCACCTAAGCCATTGCCAGTTGCTCCATCGATGTCGCTCTTAAACACGTTGTGGGGCGACGTGAAAATCCAAAATTAACATAGTGACGGGGTTCGTGTTTCCTATAGCAACGCTTCTGCTAACTCCGTAAAATCGTTCACGGTTACATCGGGTTGGTAAGGCGTATCCTCATACGGAAGTCGATAACGGTTCACAAACGCACCTCTAAGACCACACGCTCGCGCCCCCATGATGTCAAACGAGTTCGCAGATACCATTATACACTCGTTAACTTCAAGCCCTAACTTCCCCGCTGCGGCGCGGTAAACCGCTGGATGGGGCTTAAACGCACCGACCGATGTCACCGAGATTACACCGTCAAAATCCCAAGCAACCCGTTCCGTGACGAGATATTCTAAAAACGATGGATCCCCGTTGGACAACACCACCAACTGATACCGAGATTGCATCTTCTCAAGTGCAGACAACACTTCAGGAAAGGGTGAAAGGCGCTGCCAGCCACGCATAAATTCTGCTACCGTATCAGGGTCAGCAGCAATGCCGTTTGCCCTCAGAACATAGTGCACCGCACGCCGAACCGTCTCCAAGTAACCGCTATGCCCGAGCATCACAATCGTATCTTGATACTGTTCAATTCGCTGCCGATATCGCCACTGTGCCCAGAATTCATCCGCTGATACATCCGCAGCGCGTGCCTTCAGCGATTCGTCAATAAAGGGGGTGAGGCTACCCCCTAAATCCAAAATTGTGCCGAACAGGTCAAATGTAAGTGCTTTCGTCTCTGCAAGGTTCGCCATTCTGTTACCCCAATTCGACCGTGCGTCCAGTTGCCATTGCCTCAAATGCCGCATCAATGACACGCATCTGATTCACGCAACTCTCTGGTGAGATACGATGCGGTTTTCCGGTCCCTACAACCTCGCACATGTGCTCCAATTGCAATGCAAACTGGAAACAGGGTTCAAAATCAATGATTTCTGTGCCCTCTCGCGTGGTAAGCTCAATGTTGACTGCTGTGTTCTCATTGTTCCAAACCCGGTCGAGTCGGCACATGCCGCCGGTGCCTGACATTTCGGCATACTGTCCACCCGCACAGTTAAAACCGGTTGAAATCTGGGCAACCCGTTCGCCTGGGAATACTAACAATAGATAGGAACCATCGTCTACTTCTAATCCGGCTTGAGACATTCCTGACACCCGAATCGGTTCCGCGCCGAACATGAAGCGAGCGTGGTGGATATTGTAACACGCCAGATCGTAAATACTACCCCCACCCTTCGCTTTGTTAAACCGCCAATTCATCTCAGGGCGTCGCGTTTCGGGACCGCCGCCGCCGCCACCCGTGCAGAAGGTGCTGCGGATCGCCTTAAAGTCCCCGATTGCCCCCGAATCAATAAGTTCTTTCGCTTTGAGATGCATCGGATGATGCCGGAATTTAAACGCTTCCGCCACCAGCACACCGTTCTCTTGCGCCGCACTGACGAACGCTTCCGCCTCCGCAGCTGTTGACGTGAACGGCTTCTCACATAAAATTGCTTTGACTTGACGGGACTCAGAAAGCTGGATACCGACCTCAGCGTGGAAAGCACCCCAGGTACAAATAACGGCTATATCTAAGTTCTCAGCGTCTAACATCTCTTCTAAAGAGAGGTAGCGGTTTTCAGGAGCCACGTCAAATCGTTCACCGAAATTTGCTAACGCGTTTTCTGACACGTCACAGATCGCCGCCAATTCAGCACTGGGGGCTTGTTGGCACGCGTTGCCGTGTGCGTTGGCAATGCCACCTGCGCCGACAAGTCCAACACGATAAGTAGTTGACATAATATTTCCTTTCTTTGTTAGGTTGCTGTTAAGGGGTAACCGTTTTCAACGATTGCTTTTTTCAGAAACGCAAACTGGTATTGTGGTAACGATGCTCCGGGTTCCAATTCCCTAACGTCTCTCTTCCAGCGTTCGACTGCATCTGGACGCACTATAATCCGACCCAAAGGGATTTCCAAGAACGCCTCCAGTTTTTTGAGTATTGCCTCCTGATTCAGGACGAAGTCTTCAAAACGGATGTGGATAACATTTTTAGGCATCGGGGTCGCTTGCATAAGCTTATACTGGTAAATCCAAGAAATCGCCCGCCTTTCATAGATGTCGTCCGTTTCAGGATAGAAGACCCCGAAATCGCGAAGGTCATCGGTTTTATGGCTACCCCGGATACAATCCCGTGGATCCCGAATCCAGTGAATGAACTTTATCTCAGGGAACATCCGAATTATCCATGGATAGACTAACGTTGTCTCGGGTATCTTCCAGCCTTTGTGGGGTGCCGGATTCTGTAGCACGTCTTCAAGATAGGTAGTGATGAGCCGTTCAAATTCTGGATCGATCGGCATCGTAAACAGGGGTTCAAAATCCCACGAGAGTCCACCTTGCCATTTGACATATTGCGCCATTACTCGACAGGCATCATACATGGCGTGCGGTGGAATCTTATCGCCAGAGGGGTTCAGCTGGCTTCCCATGAAAACCCCACTGGCGTATAACGTATGAGAAATGGCGCGCGTCCCAGAATGACCGCGCCCAATCACTGTGATTAAACTTTCCATAGTAGAGAGTGTTACATAGAAATCACTTGTTTATTTCAGGAAATTAAAGGATAATGCATAGAAGTATTTGGTGCTGTCTGCACTTTAACAGAAATCATTGGATAATACAAGCAAAAAGTCAAAATAAGGAGCCATGGTGAGAGATATATCTATAGCAATGTTTGGTTTTTGGGTGTTGATAACAGCACTCATTGGATGTGACGGGATCCAAAAGGTGGTTACGCCAGGAAAAGGTGTTGTCCCAGAGTCAACTCACACTGTTAAAATTGGGTTCCTCGCTTCGGGGAGTCGGGTGACATATCCAAATGGGGGTCAGATAGCTGTGGCAGAAATTAACGCAGATGGCGGTTTACTCGGTATGCCCATTGAATTGGTAACCGAGGTCGGAATTCTTACGCCCGAAGCCGCTGTTGAAGCCGCCTCAAGGATGATCCTTGACGACGACATTGTCGCACTTGTGGGTCCCAACCGCTCTGCACATGCTATTCCGGTAGGCGCAGTTGCCCAGCAACACAGTATCCCGATGATTACCACAACTGCAACGAATCCAAACGTGACAAGTGCCGGTGATTTTGTCTTTATGGCAGCCTTCACCGACAGTTTTCAAGGGAACGTCATGGCGCGGTTTGCGAAAGAAGATCTTAAGCTGACCACTGCTGCCCTGCTCACCCGAAGCGGTGAAGTCTATACAGAAGGCATATCCGAATTCTTTCTTACCAATTTCACGGACGTAGGCGGCATCATCGCGGCGAATGTGTTTTATGAAGAGGGCACTACAGATTTTACCGAGCACCTCACCGAGATCGCTGCAGCTATGCCTGAAGCACTCTTTGTATCCGGGTTATCAGAAGAAACCACCCTTATAGTGCAACAAGCGAGAGCCCTTCCATTGCAAAATGCAGCAGGGGAACCCCTACTGTTCCTCGGCACAGATGCATGGGACAATCCCGACCTACTGATGAATGAAGCAAGGCACATTGAAGGGAGCTTCTTCAGCGGGCATTTTTCAGCCGCAACCGATCAACCGAGTGGGAAAGCGTTTGTGGAAACTTATCAAGCCGTTTATGGAGAACTTCCTATCGGCGGCCATGCAGTCAGTTACGACGCAGTACAACTGCTTTTCGCCGCCATTGCGCGTTCTGGAAGTTTGGAAGGTGAAGCGATCCGGGCAGAATTAGCGACAACAGAAAACTATACCGGGGCAACGCCGATCGCCAGTTATGACGAAAACCGGCATCCAACAAAAAGTGCAGTCATTTTCACCATTAAAAATGGCGAAAAGCAGTTTCACAAGCAGATCGATCCCTTCTAATCCGAACAGCAATGGTCCCAGATTGCTCCAATATGTTCTGATATGAGAATTTCTATCTTCCTGAGATTGATAATACCGATACTCTTCATCTGTTGTTTCTCGGCTATCGCTCAAGATTCCACGCAATTTAGTTTACCGAAATTCGGGCAGAAAGGCTAATCCTTTAGGTTTAGGATGAATGCCCGCCCTTGTTAATTAGACCAAACTGTTGTCTAAAAAAAGCATTTTTCCCCTTGACAAAAACACAAAAAAATGCTATAATAATAGTATCACGTTGGCAGCCATAATGAGCGTTACCACTTGGTAACGTGGCTGCCTACCCACTCATTAGGGGTTA
>VXPE01000046.1 GCA_009839745.1 Candidatus Poribacteria bacterium | reverse complement strand
CAGGAAAACCTGAAGCGGGATTTACCACACATCCCTTTTGCCGAAGACTTCTGGGAATTTGCCAACGCTGGTGCCCGGTTGGCAAATATCCACGTCAACTACGAATCACAACCCGAATACGATAAACTCAATCCAATAGAAACACCGGGAAGGCAAGTGGATTTGGCTGTAGAGCGGATGAAATTCTCCAAAGATAAGACGCGTTTGAAATACAACGACTTCCTCACATTAGAGGGCATTCCTCTGGAGGCGTTTGCGTATCGGTTAGGGAATCGATCTGCATTGGAGTGGGTGGTGGATCAATATCGTGTCAAGGTAGACAAACGAAGCGGCATTAAGAACGATCCAAACCGTGCGGAAGATCCAGAGTACATCCTCCGTTTGATTGGACAGGTCATCACAGTCAGTTTAGAAACGATGGTTATTGTTAAAGGTTTGCCTGCATTGCCATAGGACGATTCATCGCCAGCCTTCCAGACCCGGTAGATGCGGTTTCCTAACCGCATCGGATCCCGAAAAAATGCACAAATCCCAATAAATGTTTAAAACCAAATACCCCTAAAATACATCAACGAAATGTTGCAAAGACGCTCAAAGATGTGATATAATGTTGCAAGCAAAAAGAACCGGGAAAGTGTGTGGCACTCGCCTGACCCTGCACTTTAATTGCAAAACTTATCCTTACAAGTACCAAGTTAGCCGCCAGAACGCCAACACAGGACCGGAGTGGAAATTTGCTGATTGATGAGATTATATGGCAGCAACAATTTATTGAGAAATTAGCGACAAAGCATGGTGTAGAAAAAACGGAAGTAGAAGAAGTCTTAACCAATCGTCCTCATTTTCGTTTCGTCTCTAAAGGCAATCGGTCTGGTGAAGATGTTTACTCGGCTATGGGACAGACGGATGCGGGACGTTATCTTATCGTTTTTTTCATTCAAAAACCAAATCGTCGGGCGTTGATTATCAGTGCAAGAGATATGACCAGAACGGAGCGAAGGAATTATGAAAGGAAAAGATAAAAAGCCAGATCCAATGCCCCCTCCCGATGCGACCCCAGAGGAGATAGGCGAATTTTGGGACACACATAACCTTGCTGACTATTGGGATGAAACCCACGAGGTAGAATTTCAGGTTAATCTCAAATCGCGCCAAGATCCGTCACCAGACGAAAGTGGAGCAGTTGATCAGATCGACCCGCTTCCGGTAGAACAAGGTTGTGAAAAACTAAAAGAACTCATTCAGTCAATAAAACCTAAAGAGTTTGAAAAACTCACTGCTGCCCTGCTGACATCGTTTCTTGAAGACCGTTTTGTAGTTGCCAGATCTGGCGATCAACCAAGAGGCGACGCTAGAAGTGTGTCTGGTAATGTATTAATACAAACCAAGAGATACACTAAAGGAAACCTCCCTGATGTTAAAACAATTGAGGGAGATATTGGTCAAGCGAGGCGAGATCCAGCATTAAATCTTCAAACCTATGTGTTGGCTGTCTCCCGCGATACAGAGCAATTAAATTATGAATTGGATGCCATTGCTAGGGAAACCGGCGTGAATATTGTTACCCTTGAACTTTCTGATGAGTTATCAGATCTCGGGGCATTATGCGTTACCTTCTGGGAGGATATCTGCCATTTCTTTAACCTCTCAAACACCGATCAGGAATTCTTAGATTGGGTTCAAATAGCAAAGACTGATTCAAAGACAAAAGACAAAATGAAGGCTGTCCGAAGCAAGTTAGAGGATGGAATTCAAACCCAAAAGCATGTTCAAAAGGATATTGAAGAATATCTACTTGAACGTTTTAACAGAGACAGAGGTTTCAATCCGATTAATCTGTCTGAAGCAATAGATCGAAAATCCGTAGAATCAAAAATCTCGGATTGGTGGAATACCGCGGACGCACCTATTTGCTGTCTTGAAGGCAAAGAAGGCCACGGAAAAACCTGGCTTGCTGCTAAGACGATGAACTCAATCTGTGATAACGAGAATATTGTCGCTTTTTGGTTAGATAGTAAATATTGGAAAGATTGCAAGTCTATATTTGATTTGCTTTACGCCTGCTTTAGTTCAGTCTATCCATCTTACCAGAAAGAAAAAATTGGCAAACTTCAGAACAAACCCGCAAAAATCTGGCGCAAAACCCTCATTGTCCTTGATGGTGTCAATGAACGGAATGCAATTGAGGCAGCACAGCAAATTCTTAGTGAATACTTTAGGAATGAGAGTGAATGGAGAGATAGAGTCCGTTTTTTGTTGACCACGCGTCCTTTGGATGATTATCCAGATTTTGAAAGTTATTTGTGGGACAAGTGTTATAAGATTGCTGTTGTCCCTTTTAATGATTCCGAATTACAAAAGGCATTAATTCCCCAAGAACTCCAACTTGATGACTTACCGGATTCATTGATAGACATTGCAAGAATTCCTCGCTATCTTCAAACGTGCATTCGATTACGAAATCAATTTCGTTCATTTGACTCTGTGACAAAGGTAATGGTTTTGTGGGCAGATTTACTTGACAAAATTGAGAAGACAGATCCACAGATTAAACAAACGATCGGTTGGCACCGTGCTAAAGACGCTCAGGAAATCCTTTCAGATCTCTCGAAACAAGCAAAATGGACGAATGTTGATGCTGGTCCCCAAGCTTCTGTTCAGCTGCTTGAAAAGTACTTTCCGAACTACCGCGAAGTGCGTCATGATTTAGAAGAACAAGGTATTGCGATTGAAGCGGGACTACTTGAGGTCAAATTGAGTAAAGATCATATTAAACTCGGTTGGGCGCTTTACCTTGCTAATCTTTTTGACTGTACCGAATTTACTGGAATTCAAGATGCCGCCGAGGGCTTTCAGAATGCGCTTGAGCCAATACCTTCAGAAGATCTGAGAACCGAAGCACTGTTTGTAGCACTCCAAATCTCTGATATATCTCCACCTGATATTTCACAAGACCAACTCTCACAAAAGCGAGCCGCTCTGATGCTTGCTTGGTTCCATAGTCACAATGCCCAGATTACGGATGAACGATTATTGTTTTGGGCAGAAAAAGATCCCGATGCTTATGCACAAGTTGTCGAATTTGAATTTGAGTATCACAATTCCCCAAATTATGAAGATGCCTTCATTGCACCCCTGGCGGAAACTTGGTTAAACAAAAGAGGTGATCATAATCGTTTGGCATCGCGCCTCACCAAATGGCTTCTACCCACATACACTGATGTCCCCCCAAAAGATGTTGTTTATACCCATACCGAAGGGCAGCGGTCCCCTCGGGAAAAGGATGACATACAATTCCAATTATTAGACGCGGCACTCTCAATTTTATCCCAAAGACCAGAGCGTCAATTACTAAAAACACTTGCATGTTGTTACGCGATCCTGCACAGCAACACAAATTTTAGCGATAGCAGGAGCAAACGGCGAATGCAATTTTCTCGATTTTATGAGAAAATCGGCAAGTTAATGCGATGGGGATATACGGAAGCAGTTTTGGACGATTTATGTTCATTAGCGGAACATGCCCAATCCGATACTCTACTATTAGATGGAATTTATGGGTTGGCAAATTGCCTCGATGTGGATTTACCTCCAATTTTGGAACGCCCTCTCACAGAGGCAGATATAGAGAAACGCGCCTTTGTAGAACAACACAACCGTCGTTTTAGGTCCTATATTGACCGCATTCGTAATCAGGAACGCTTACTAATAGGTGATTCACCAGCAGCCAATGGTAATTACCACGGACTTGACTATTTAGCGGTTCGGACAGATTTACCTGATTTGCACCATGAGGATCACGTCGAAATCAAGAAGATTTTGCAAGATGTATCAGTGAATGCTAAGTTAGGGTGGGGTGTAGGAGCAACCCTTGAAGATTTTTGTATAGAAAATCTATTGCCATGGGTTGCTAAGGATGATCACAAAAGTTACGCCAAACTTGCCTGCGAACTCAAAATTAATACACTGAATCAAAAATGGGCACAATTCAAATTGTCGTCAATTCATGGACTCATTTTTCAACCGGAAGATTGTGAAAAAATTACAGAAGCAATCCTTGGAATGAAGCAGCGTCTCGCTCAAGACGCTCAGGCAGACAATTCATCATCCGATGTAATTTATTTAACCTCCTTACTGACAGAAACCCTTCTTTTTTCTGCTTCTGAGGATAGATTAACAGATTGGTTTGAATTTCTTGATTCACATGAGTCACTTAGAACTTCAATTTGTTATGATACGCTCCCAATTTCGCTTAAGGAATTGCTACCGGAGTCAATTGTAGAATTGGCACAGCAAAGACTGGAAAAACTTCGGTCTTCAGTATCTGATAATCATACCTTGTCTAATGGGGGAACTCAAGAATTCTCAGAGGAAGAGTTTTGGTGCACGCTTTACGCTTATGGTACTTCAGTTGACGAGAACTCAGTAAAATTTGCGTTGAGCGAGTTAAAACTGAGAAAACCTGATTCAACTGGAACCTATCCAATGCTCCGATTAGCGTTATCGGATTCAAAACAATTTTTCGATGAAATGCTGATTGATGAAAGAATACAGCACCACCTTTTTTCTCGTAACGGCAGGCGGTTCATACCTGGGACCTATAATACAAGTGAAAATATCCCTTCTTACGAGGTACTGAGAGGGTTTTTGCCACCAGAGGTTATGGGATCTTTTCTCTGTCTACCGGATCAGCGTGACAATCTCTCGCGATGGGGCAAAGATCTTATTAAGTGGCTATGTTCGATTTTTCAAGGGGCTACGGAAGACTGGGATTATGATCAGGAAATGAGACTTTTGGTTAATCCAAAAGTGCTTCAGACCTGGGCAGAACAAAACACGAGCGATTTCTCGGGATTAGCAGAGGAATACTTCATAGAACTTTCCAAGTCTCCACGATACAGCGAAGCATTATGGGAATTCACGGATGCCATTCTGTGTTTGTTGTTGCGTTTCGAGCCGAATAAGGCGATGAAATACTATCACCAATTGAAGACAGAAGTCCTCAGAATAACTTATCGAACGCACTACGGCGTAGAAACATTTTTCGCCCAACTCTGGCACGTTGAGGACTGTAACTTGTCTGAACATCGACAACTCAGACGCGAACTTCTCGAAGAGTGCCTAAACGACGAAGATATTATGTTCATGACACTTACCGCCTTAGTTGAGGGCGGTCGGGATGAATTATGGAGTTTAGTAAAAGACGAATACTTGGAGAGTCATTACGCAAAGGAACGCAATCTGGGTGTTTCGATTTTGCCGTGGTTTGGAACGGACGAAGCGATTGAGAAACTTGAAGGATTGAAAGTAAATGATTCAAGTCGGTGGGTGAGCGAACACACTGCGTGGGCTTATGAAGTAGCACAACAGGAACGAAGTTGCCGAGAAGTCTATCGTCAGGCTTTACAGACGCGCGATCTGTGCAGAATTTCTGCCGTTTTTGAGCAAATAAAGCCCGCACTCTCACCTACCGCTCAATGGTGGCATCGTGAAATCGAAAAGGAGGAGTTCGGTGAGGATCCACAAGACCTCGATTCCAGACTCGCGGCTCTCATTGATCGATTTTGGCACCGATGGGGAACATCCTCACAGACGAAGGGTAACATTGAAATCTTCGGAAGAAAACTGCGTGAGTATTGTCGAGGTGAGAAAATTTCAGCGGGTTGGACTCCCCGAATTGCCCCTTGGTGGAAACCATCTTCCGATTGAGAGAGTTTACAAGGTTTCATCCTGAAAAATCCTAATCGGATAACGAGGAGAGTCAAATGAAATTAATCACGACTTTAATAATAGTGTTTTCACTCTTGAGTGTTCCTGCCTTCAGCGAACTCACCGAAGCGGATGTTAGCAAGCTCCGTCTCATCATCAAGGAGGAGCTTGAAACAGCGGTTGCAAAATCTGAAGCACGCACGAAAGAGTATATCTCTCAAGAAATTGAGAAGGTAAATACCACGATCTCGGAAATGGAAAAACGGCTGACTATCCAAATCAGTTCGTTGGACGGTAAAATCACAGAGGTGGACAAACGCTTGACCGGCGAAATCAGATCGTTAGAAAAGCAGCTGAACGGACTTTTTATGTTACTCTTGGCTTTGGTGGCTTTCATCGCCGTCGTTATCGGGATACCCCAGATCATCGTCGCATTGCAGCGAAAGCAGGTTAGCGCACAAGACGAAAAAATTGAAGCACAGCAAAAACAGATTGAAGCCTTACAAAAAGAAATGGAAATTTACCGACAAGAACGGGTTTAGACACAGAAAAACATTTGACTTATGTCAGAAAGTTGTGTATAATTATGGTTTCTAATTTTAGCGACCCTACTGTGGAGATAGTTATGCACCTAGTTAAATTGGACCCATGGTCAGAAACAGACATTCTTGAAACAGTCGAAAACAGTCTGAAAATCAAACACCATCCCGAAAAATACAGACACGCTGTGGGGGGGAAGAGCCTCTGTCTGCTTTTCCAAAAGACCTCCACGCGAACGCGCTGCGCCGGTGAAATCGGTATAACGCAACTCGGGGGGCATGCCCATTACCTCGATTGGCGCACCACAAACTTCGCGTTAGCCGACCTGAGCGACGAAATGCGCGTCCTCTCCGGGTATGTTGATATTATCTTAGCCCGTTTTTTGAAACACGCGGAACTCGTTGAGGCGGCAGCCGCTGCAACTGTCCCCGTAATTAACGGCTGTTGTGACAAATATCATCCAACACAGGCACTCGGCGATCTGATGACGATACAGGAGCATCTCGGTAGACTGGAAGGGGTCAAATTGTGCTTTATTGGTGTGCATAACAACGTCTGTAATTCGCTGATTGCTGCCGGTATGAAAGTAGGTATGGAGATCACAGTCGTCGCACCAGAGGTGAATCCTGCTGCTGTGGACAAAGAACTATGGGAAGAAGCCTCTCGCAAAGGTCTCTATAAAACGCTCGATACCGACACCGAGGCGATGGAGAGTTCATTGGAGAAAATAATTGCCGAAAGCGATGTCGTCTACACTGATACATGGGTGGACATGGAGTTCTTCACGGATCCAGCTTTTGCAAAGGAACGGAAACGTCGGTTAGAAAAGATGATGCCGTATCAATTGAATGCGGAACTGCTAAAAGGGCATAAGTGTCGGGTTATGCACTGCCTTCCTGCCCACCACGGGTATGAAATTTCGGGTGAACTCGTTAACGATGAACGCTCAATTATCTTTGAACAATCCGATAACCGTCTCCATAGCATGAAAGCGATCCTTCTCAAGCTACTTGCGTACCCCTAAGCCACAGTTTTCAGCGCGCGTAAGCCCAAGCATCGCGTCGGGCGAATCTACGGAAAGGGACATGAAAACTCGAACCCACCTCACCGAACCGCAAGGAAAAGTAGATTTTAACCCAATCTATAAATATATCATTTTAAGCATCATCAAATTCTTCAGATTTTACCCTGAATTCGCCGAAGAACCGTGTTATCTACCATTAACATATTTTAACGACTTGTGCTAAATAACTGTTTGTAAAACACAACTTCACAGAAGTGCCATTTTTTTA